>JASLCK010000091.1 GCA_030151865.1 Rhodospirillaceae bacterium
AACGGGCGTTATCCAACCCTGCCTTCGCGGCCCATTGGCATGCGCCAAGCGATGCCGGGTTTCGCCCCTTCGCGGCGGCGGTGCTGTTGCTGTCACCGGGTTATCGCGACCCGGAAGCCTCGGCGATGCTGGGGGGGTGGATCGTCACCGTCAAACGCCACGAATTGCTGCGCGCTGCTTCGGGGATGGAGGTCGGCCCCGGACTGGTCCGTCTGTTGCCCAAGGTGGAATGGCCGACCATGACCGCTGCCGATTGGCGGCATTTGATTGTCAGCTGTCGCCGCACCGATCTGCGCAAAGGCCTGGGGCATGCGCGGCGTATCACGTCGGGTCTGCTGCGCCAATTGGATCATTTGCCGGCCTTACTGATGTTTCCCAGAATTTTGGATGTGCTGTGCGATCTCCGTTTGCCCCGGTCGTGGTGGCGCAGCCTGGACCGGGCGCTGCAAGACGTCGTTGATCCGATTTGGGCGCTTGGAGCGGCGGGACGGATTGCCACGGCGGGGGATTTTTGGGATTTCTATTTCGCCTGTCTCTATGGCCGGGGCCCCCTGACCGATCCGCCGTCAGGGTTGCGCTCGGCAATGCTAAAGCCGTTGGTCCGTCTGGATGATCTGACCGCCGAGGCTTTGGCCATGCGCAATTGCCTGATGCAGCGGGCGGCGGATGTGCGCCTGGGCAGCGCCGTGCTGTTTCGTGGTCTTGATCCCTTGCCGCCGCTGACCGCCGAACTCTGCTGGGATAAGGCTGGTTGGCGTCCTGGCATGGCTTTGGGACCTGCCAATATGCCGCTCTCACCTGCGGTTTGGGGGCTGGTTCAGGCCGAATTGCATCGGCTGGCCCGACGGATGCCGACCCGTCCGCCGGTGCGGGCCCGGCAGGCCGAGCGCGAAGCCTTGCGGCTGCGTCACTGGGCCAGACAGCGATATGACATGCTCGACATCACGGCCCTGAGCCAAACCTTGGAGCGCTTGCTGGGTGCCGACTGGGGGGCGCGCAACCCCGCTTTCGCGGTGTTCGAAGGGCAGGACGGGGCCTATGTCCAGGTGATGCCCTGCCAGGATCGCCCAGCTTTTCTGTGCGAGGTGTCGTCTCACAAGTTCCAGCCTGCCCTGATTGGTCGCCTGACAGTCCGGGCGGTGGCTTGTCTGGACCGGCTGGGGTTTTTGTGGCCGCAGGGGATGGGGAATTTTGTGCGCAGTTTCGCGGCTGAAAACCGCGCCGATTGCATGGCCCTGGCTGAACTGATCCTGGCGGTGATGGGGCGGATTTTCGGTCATCCCACAGGGCGCGGACTGCGGATCGATACCCGGATTCCCAGTGCGGCGGGGGGATAAGATACAAGTACTTTTCAAGCGCTTTGCGGCACAGGCAGCAACAACAGGGCGTCGGCGCAACACTCCAACGTAGCCGGTCGGCTGGAGATCACCAGATGGCCGGGGGGCGCGCAATCGGGATGGACGATGACGCTCCAGGGCAGCCCCAGACGGTCAGCCAGATGTTCGGCCAGGGCGACGGCGGCCTCGTCGCTGGGCAGGGCGGCCAGACCTTGCCAGGGGGCATCGCCCGACATGCCGGTTTGACGTACCAGCAACAGCGGGCAGGGCGGATTTTCCGCCAATGCCTGGGTGACCGATCCCAAACGCGCCGCGCTGGCGCTTTGGGGATCACGGCCATGCCAGCCCAGGATCAGCAGATCGCAGGCAGCGGCAGCGCTGTGCAATTCGTGACGGACCCGGCCCCGGCGCAGACTCAAGGACGGGGGCGGCAGGTCCAGGGCGGCGAAGGCGCGACGCACCGCCGCCTGTTGCAGCTTCAGGGCGTCGCCGATCAAATCCCGGTGGTCGTCGCGGCGGCGGCGATGCAAGGGGCTGATCAGCGCGGCCTGCGGATGTCCGTTAAGCCGCGCCAGATTGACATCTTCCACGTAAAGGCCGTGCAGATCGGCCCCCAGACACAAAGCCAGCCGGTGCGCGGCGTCCAGGGCCGCCAGAGACAGGGGCGATGCGTCCAGCCCCACCAGGATGCGGGCAAAGTTCATCAGCGGTCTCCGCGTCCTCCCCGGGGGGCGGGGTCTTGCGACAGAGTGCGGGCGCGCCGAGCATAAAGGGCCAGTTGCGCCGCCACCAGACGGTTGACGCTGCCGGTGGGATACTCGCCGTTATCGTCAAACTCGCCCGCCGGGATGCCGGTCAACAGCTCAATGCCGTCATCGATGGTTTCCACCGCGTAGATGGCAAACTCGCCTTGGGCGCAGGCCTCGGCCACATCGGGGCGCAGCATCAAGTGCACAACATTGCTGGCCGGAATCATCACGCCCTGGCTGCCGGTCAGACCACGGGCGCGGCAGACATCGAAATAACCTTCGATCTTTTCGTTGACCCCGCCGATGGCCTGCACTTCGCCATATTGGTTGACCGATCCGGTCACCGCCAGATCTTGGCGGATCGGCAAATCGGACAAGGCCGACAAGATGGAATATAGCTCGGCCGAGGATGCGGAATCGCCGTCCACCTCGTTATAGGACTGTTCGAACACCAAGGTCGCCGACAGGTTCAGCGGGCTGTCCTGGGCAAAGCGGGCGGTCAGGAAGGACGACAGGATCATCACCCCCTTGGAATGCAGCGGTCCGCCCAGATCGACCTCGCGTTCGATATCCACCACATCGCCGCGCCCCAAGGCGGTGCGGCAGGTAATGCGGCTGGGATGGCCGAACGAGAAGCGGCCCAGTTGCATCACCACCAGACCGTTGACCTGACCCACTGCTTCGCCTTCGGTGTCGATCAGGATGGTGCCGCGGGTGATTTCCTCCAGCACATGCTCGCGCACGCGGTCCTGGCGGTGATCATGTTCGGCGATGGCCTGTTCCACATGGGCGGCGCCAACGATGTCCGCTTTATCTTCCCCGGCCCAATAATCGGCTTCGCGCACCAAATCGGCCAAGATCGCCAGTTGGGTGGACAGCTTGTCGGAATCCTCGACCTCGCGGGCGGCATGTTCCACCAGCCGGGCCACCGCCGGGGCGTCCAAATGGCGCAGAGCTTCGTCCTTCACCAGTCCGGCCACCATGCGGGCCAGCCCCAGTTCGGTTTCCGCCGTGCGCTCCATGCGGTAATCGAAATCGGCGGCGACCTTGAAGAGTTCGGCGAATTCCGGGTCTTCGTGGGACAAGGTGTAATAGAGCATCGGATCGCCGATCAGCACCACCTTGATATCCAGGGGGATGGCTTCCGGCTCCAGGGTCATGGTGGTCAGCAGCCCGGTCGATTGACCGGGGCTTTCGATGCTGACCTGACGGGCCCGCAAGGCCCGTTTCAGATCGTCCCAGGCAAAGGGATGCATCAGCAGCTTGCGCGCTTCCAGCACCAAAAAGCCGCCATTGGCCTTATGCAGGGCACCCGGCTTGATCAGGTTGAAGTCGGTGGTCAGCGCCCCCATCAGGGCGCGGTGTTCGACGCGGCCCACCAGATTGGGCTGGGTCGGGTGATCTTCAAAGACCACCGGCGCGCCGTCTTCCTTGCCGGAAACCAAAACATTGACGCGGTAACGGCGCAGGATCGGCGAATCGGGCGCGGCGCGGCGGGGGTCCTGGGTGTCGT
>JASLCK010000118.1 GCA_030151865.1 Rhodospirillaceae bacterium
TCGGCCACCAAAAGCTTCTTACGGCGATTGACGACTTCCTGGGCAATCACATCGATGGGCAGACCCGCCAGCGCCTGACGCGCGGCGGCATCGGCCTGACCGGGGGCCAGAAAGGCGAACGGAAAGTCGGCGGCGTGGCCCTTGGACAGCCAAACCGGCGACAAGGTGTCGGCACCCAGATCCTTCAGAGCGGACCGCACGCGTCCAAGCGTGCTATCGTCCAATCCGTCGGCGGGCGCGATAAGGGTGAGCACATTCTCCATAAGCGTCAGTCTGTAGGCGGAAACGAGGCGATTGGCAAGCGCGGCAAGATGAAGAAAGCAGTTGTGGTGGCCGGACCCACCGCGTCGGGCAAGTCGGCCCTGGCGCTGGCCCTGGCGGAAAAATTCGATGGCGTGGTGATCAACGCCGATTCCATGCAGGTGTACGACCTGCTGCGGGTCGTCACCGCGCGCCCCTCGGCCGAGGACGAGGCCCGTGCCCCGCACCGGCTGTACGGCGTGCTGGCTCCGTCCGAGCTGTGTTCGGTCGGGCGCTGGCGCGAACTGGCGGTGCAAGAATGTCATGCCGCCTGGGACCAGGGGCGTTTGCCCATCATCACCGGCGGCACCGGCCTTTATATAAGGTCGCTGATGGAAGGGATTTCCCCCATCCCCGAAATCCCCGAAGACATCCGCACCCAGGCCCGCGCCCTGTTGGCGGATTTGGGCAATGACCGCTTTCATGCCCTGCTGACTGAGCACGACCCGAACATGGGGGCGCGCCTGCATCCCAGCAACAGCCAACGCCTGAGCCGTGCCTGGGAAGTGCTGCAAGCCACCGGACGTTCCCTGGCCGATTGGCAGAACGAACCGGCCCAAGATCTGCTGCCCTGCACGTTCCTGCCGATCCTGGTGGCCCCGCCGCGCGAGCTTTTATACCAGGGTTGCGACAAACGCTTCCTGAGCATGCTTGATCAAGGTGCGCTGGAAGAGGTCAAATCCTTACTGGAATTGCGGCTTGATCCGGCCCTGCCCGCCATGAAAGCGCTGGGCGTTCCCGAACTCGCGGCCTTTTTGCGCAATGAAATGTCGCGCACCGACGCCGTCGCCCAGGCCCAGAAGGCAACGCGCAATTATGCAAAACGGCAGTTAACTTGGTTTCGGCATCAGCTTGCTGCGCAATTGGTCCTGGACGCGCAATTTTCTGAAAGGTTTGCCGACAAAATCTTTTCACTTGTTCGTGGGTTTCTGTTGACCGAACCCCAATGAGAGTCTAGTTTGCACCCTTCCTGGTGCACTGCACGCGCGTGCCCGGTAAGTGTTTTTGATTTGTTCTGTCCGTAGAGTAGAAAGGGCGTAAGCCATGAGTCAGGAGACGATGACCGGAGCTGAAATGGTCCTCAAGGCGCTTGTCGATCAGGGCGTCGAGGTAATTTTCGGGTATCCAGGCGGCGCCGTACTCCCGCTCTATGACGAGCTATTCAAGCAGAACCGAATTCGTCACATTCTGGTGCGCCACGAACAGGCCGCGCTGCATGCGGCGGAAGGCTATGCCCGCTCGACCGGCAAGGTCGGCTGCGTGCTGGTGACGTCGGGCCCCGGCGCCACCAACGCCGTCACCGGCCTGTTGGACGCCATGTGCGATTCCGTGCCGCTGGTCTGTCTGACCGGCCAGGTGGCGACCCATCTGATCGGCAACGACGCCTTTCAGGAAGCCGACACCACCGGCATCACCCGCCCTTGCACCAAGCATAACTATCTGGTGAAGGACCCCAATCAGGTCGCCCGCGTGGTGCACGAAGCGTTTTACGTCGCCCGCACCGGCCGTCCCGGCCCGGTGGTGATCGACCTGCCCAAGGATGTCTTGGTGGGCAAGGGCACCTATGTCGGCCCGGCCAAGGTCAAGCACAAGAGCTATAAGCCCCAAATCAAGGGCGACCTGAAGCAGATCGAAGATGCGGTCAAGCTGATGGCCGGCGCCAAAAAGCCGATTTTTACATCGGCGGCGGCGTGGTCAATTCCGGCCCGGCGGCGGCGCAGTTGCTCAGCCAGTTCATCCAGACCACCGGCTATCCCTGCACCCAGACCCTGATGGGCTTGGGCGCGTTCCCCGGCTCGCATCCGCAGTCGCTGGGCATGGTCGGCATGCACGGCACCTACGAAGCCAATCTGGCCATGCATGGCTGCGACGTGATGATCTGCATCGGCGCGCGTTTTGACGACCGCGTCACCGGCCGTCTGAACGCCTTTGCCCCCAACGCCAAGAAGATCCATGTCGATATCGACCCGTCGTCGCACAACAAGAACGTGGCGGTGGATATCGCCATCGTCGGCGACGTCGCCCATGTGGTCGAAGACATGGTCAAGGTCTGGAAGGCCAAGCAGTATCATGCCGACCAAAAGGCCCTGAAGGCCTGGTGGGCGCAGATCGACCAGTGGCGTGCCCGCGAATGTCTGAGCTATGTCCAGACCGACAAGATCATCAAGCCGCAATACGCCATTCAGCGTCTTTATGAACTGACCAAGAACCGCGACACCTACATCACCACCGAGGTGGGCCAGCATCAGATGTGGTCGGCCCAGTTCTACAAGTTCGAAAAGCCGAACCATTGGATGACCTCGGGCGGGTTGGGCACCATGGGCTATGGCCTGCCCGCCGCCATGGGTGTGCAGATCGCCCACCCCGAAAGCCTGGTCATCGACATCGCGGGCGAAGCCTCGATCCTGATGAACATTCAGGAAATGGCGACGCTGTGCCAGTACCGCCTGCCGGTCAAGGTGTTCATCTTGAACAACCAGTATATGGGCATGGTGCGCCAGTGGCAGGAACTGCTGCATGGCGGACGGTATTCGCAAAGCTATTCCGAAGCCCTGCCGGACTTCGTCAAGCTGGCCGACGCCTTCGGCGGCGTGGGCCTGAAGGTCGATCAGGTCGGCGATCTGGACGGCGTGATCGAAGAAATGATCAGCATCAACAAGCCGGTCATCGTCGATTGCCGCGTCGATTCGGCTGAAAATTGCTTCCCCATGATCCCGTCGGGCGCTGCCCATAACGAGATGCTGCTGGGCCCGCGCGACGAAGCGGACAACAAGCCGATCTCGGAAGACGGCATGGTTCTGGTTTAAGAGAAGAGGCGAGATCGTGATCATGCAGAGCCAAGAAAGCCGCCGCCACACCATCGCCATTCTGGTGGACAACGAAGCGGGCGTGCTGGCCCGCGTCATCGGCCTGTTTTCGGGCCGTGGCTACAACATCGAAAGCCTGACCGTGGCCGAGGTGGACCAGCGCGACCAGTTGTCGCGCATCACCATCGTGACCTCGGGCACGCCCATGGTGATCGAACAGATCAAAGCCCAGATCGGCCGCCTGGTGCCGGTGCACAAGGTGTCCGACCTGACCACCGACGGCCCGTCGGTGTCGCGGGAACTGGCCCTGGTCAAGGTGGCGGGGACCGGCGAAAAGCGGGTCGAAGCGCTTCGCATCGCCGACATCTTCCGCGCCCGCGCGGTGGACAGCACCAACGAAAGCTTTGTCTTTGAAATTGTCGGGGCCACCGAAAAGCTGGACGCCTTCATCGGT
Organism: Rhodospirillaceae bacterium; assembly: GCA_030151865.1. Classification (GTDB taxonomy): domain Bacteria; phylum Pseudomonadota; class Alphaproteobacteria; order Rhodospirillales; family Magnetospirillaceae; genus JASLCK01. Next base: position 3,562 of record JASLCK010000118.1, read on the forward strand.
TTGATGGAGCCTCTAGGACTGGTGGATGTGTCGCGCACCGGCGTCGTCGCCATTGCGCGCGGCCCCAATCCGATTTAACCATTCAGTTGTCATCTCGCCGTCCGGGCGGCTGCCCTTTCGCCCGGACGCGCATCAAGGACCATGGGACATCCCGGGTCTGCGGTGAAGAAAGGGGAAAGGAACAGAAATGCGCGTTTATTACGATCGGGACGCCGACGTCAATCTGATCAAGTCGAAGAAGGTTGCCGTTGTCGGCTACGGCAGCCAGGGCCACGCCCATGTGCTGAACCTGCGTGACTCCGGCGTCAAGGAAGTCGCCGTGGCGCTGCGTCCCGGCTCGGCCACCATCAAGAAGGCCGAAGGCGAAGGCCTGAAGGTTCTGACCCCCGCCGAAGCCGCCGCTTGGGCCGACGTGGTCATGATCCTGACCCCCGACGAACTGCAGGCCGACCTGTATGCCGCCGACTTGGCCGCCAACATGAAGGAAGGCGCTGCCCTGGTCTTCGCCCATGGCCTGAACGTCCACTTCAAGCTGATCGAACCCCGCAAGGACCTGGACGTGTTCATGGTCGCCCCCAAGGGCCCCGGCCACACCGTTCGCGGCGAATATCTGAAGGGCGGCGGTGTGCCCTGCCTGGTGGCCGTTCATCAGAACGCTTCGGGCAACGCGCTCGACATCGCCCTGTCCTATGCCTCCGCCATCGGCGGCGGTCGTTCGGGCATCATCGAAACCACCTTCCGCGAAGAATGTGAAACCGACCTGTTCGGTGAGCAGGCCGTGCTGTGCGGTGGTCTGACCAAGCTGATCCAGAAGGGTTTCGAAACCCTGGTCGAAGCCGGTTACGCCCCGGAAATGGCCTATTTCGAATGCCTGCATGAAGTGAAGCTGATCGTGGACCTGATCTACGAAGGCGGCATCGCCAACATGCGTTACTCGATCTCGAACACCGCGGAATACGGCGACTATGTCACCGGTCCGCGTATCGTGAACGACGAAACCAAGGCCGAAATGAAGCGCGTTCTGGAAGACATCCAGTCGGGCCGCTTCGTTCGCGATTGGATGCTGGAATGCAAGGCTGGTCAGCCGTCCTTCAAGGCGACCCGCCGCATCCAGTCTGAACATCCGATCGAAGCCGTCGGCGAAAAGCTGCGCGGCATGATGCCCTGGATCGCCAAGAACAAGCTGGTCGACAAGGCCCGCAACTAAGCGTTCTTCCGGCATCGGAAATGGAACCGGCGCGGCCCTGATGGACCGCGCCGGTTTTGTTTTATCAGCCCTAAACTCTCGCCGCTCAGCCGCCGGTGGTATTCATATGGCGGGCCAAAGCCGGACGATCATGGTCGCGGTCGATGATGAAATCATGGCCCTTGGGCTTATGGGCGATGGCGTCCAGGATTGCCGCCTCGACCGCCTGATCGCTTTCCGAACGCTGCAGCACCTGGCGCAAATCCACTGCGTCTTCCTGCCCCAGGCACATATAAAGGGTGCCGGTGCAGGTGATGCGCACGCGGTTGCAGCCTTCGCAGAAATTATGGGTCATCGGCGTGATGAAGCCCAGCTTGCGGCCGGTTTCCTTGACCTCGACATAGCGTGACGGCCCGCCGCTGCGGTGATCCGATGGGATCAGGGTCCAGCGTTGTTCCAGATCACGGCGCACCTGATCCAAGGGCAGATATTGATCGGTGCGGTATCCCGCCACATCGCCCAGCGGCATGGTTTCGATCAGGGTCATATCCAGCCCCAACTGTCCGCACCACTCCAGCATGCGGTCCAGATGGTCTTCGTTCAGCCCCTTCAGCGCCACTGTATTGATCTTGACGGCCAGCCCGGCCTTGCGGGCGGCTTCGATACCGTCCAGCACGCGGGACAGATCGCCCAGCCGGGTGATTTGCTTAAACCGGTCCGGGTCCAGGGTATCGAGCGAGACGTTGATGCGGCGCACCCCGGCAGAAGCCAGTCCGGCGGCATGATGGGCCAGTTGGGTGCCGTTGGTGGTTAGGGTCAATTCGTCCAGCGCGCCCGCCGCCACCTGTTCGCCCAGCCTGCCGATCAACGACATCACGCCCCGGCGCACCAGAGGTTCCCCCCCGGTCAGACGCAGCTTGCGCACACCCAAGCGGATAAAGGCGCTGCACAGCCGTTCCAATTCCTCCAGGCTCAATACCTCGGACTTGGGCAGAAACTGCATGTCCTCTGCCATGCAGTACAAACAACGCAAATCACAACGGTCGGTCACCGAAACCCGCAGGTAGGTGATTTTCCGGCCAAAGGGGTCGATCATGTCCTGGTCTTTCCGCTTAAAACAAACGTCACGGTCCTGCATAAATAGGGATGCTGGCGCGCCACGGCCAGACCTGTTTGCAGCAAGCCAAGGGAAAAACCATGCCCCTGCCCTTTCCCGGCCTGATTCTGGCCGGTGGTCAATCCAGCCGGATGGGCCAAACCGACAAAATGCTGCTGCCGCTGGCGGGGCAAAGCCTGCTGGAGCGGGTCATCGAACGCGCCCGCCCCCAAGCCGCCCTCCTGGTGCTGAACGCCAATGGCGACCCCGCCCGCTTTGCCGCCTGTGGCCTGCCGGTGATCGCCGATCCATTGCCTGACTTCGCCGGTCCGTTGGCAGGCATCCTGGCCGGTCTGGAATGGGCCAGGGCCAACCGGCCCGAGGCCAGCCATATCCTCAGCATCGCCAGCGACAGCCCGTTGTTTCCCGCTGATCTGGCCTCGCGGCTGTGGCAGGCGCTGGACCGGGACCAGGCCGACATCGCCATTGCCGCCAGCGCCATGGCACCCGATGACATCCGCGATCAGCCGGTGTTTGGATTATGGCCGGTGGCCCAGGCCGACGCCTTGCGTCATGCCCTGGTGCACGACGATTTGCGCAAGATGGGGCTGTGGCTGGATCAACACAAAACCGCGCGGGCCGTCTGGCCGGTCCAGGGGTGGAACGACCCCTTTGCCAACGTCAATACGCCCGAGGATTTGCGCCGCCTGGACCTGATCCTGACGGGCCGCATGTCCGATGTTCCTCCCCAGCGCGCCCAATGGGACTTGCCGGACTTTCCCGGTCTGCCGCTGGTGGTCAGCGCCGCCGACCTGCCCACACTGCGCGACGCCCTGATCGCCAACGCGCCCCGACTGGTACGCCAGGGGCACCAGATGGCGATTGTCGCGGTTTGCGAAACGGCGGAAAGCTGGCCGGTCCCCACCGCCGTTCTGCAAGGATTGTTGGATTTCGCCGCCCGCCACCCCGTCGATAAACCGGCCAGAAAGCGACGGGCCCGTTAAGCCTTGGTCAACCCCACCGTTTGGGCGATCAAATCGGCAATGGCGTGGGCGTCGTTCAAATCCAGGACGGGGATTTTGCAGTCGGGCAAAGCCACGTCCGAGGCAACGGCGATGATGCTGGGGTCATCGGGCCACAGCATCGGCTTGCCCAGCGCCGGACGGTGCACTTCCACCTTGGGGTGGGGGTGGAACTTGAAACCTTCGATCAGCAGCAGATCGACCGGGGACATATGCGCCAGCAGGTCCTTTAACTGCGGCTCGGCCTCGTCGCGCAGTTCGTGCATCAAAGCCCAGCGATGGCCCGAAGCGATCAACACCTCGGTGGCCCCGGCCTCGCGGTGACGGTGGGAATCCTTGCCCGGCTTGTCGATGTCGAAATTATGGTGGGCATGTTTGATGGTCGATACCGTCCATCCCTGGCTGGTCAGACGCAACAGCACCTTTTCCAGTAAGGTGGTCTTGCCCGAGCCGCTCCATCCCGCCAAACCGAAAATCTTCATTGTTTCATCCCTTGGACGTCTTTCCACCATTGTTCCAGCGCTGCCCGGTCGGCGGTCAGCATTGTTCCGGCCCCACCGGTCATTTCATCCCATTGGGCGCGGTGACGCCGATCCAGGCTGGTCAGCACCGGAATCCCGCGCGCCACGGCTTCGAACATCTCGGCCCGCAGACCGCCGCCCAGGCTTTCCAGACAACCGAATTTGTTGACCACCAGCAGCGCCGGAGCGCGCTCAATCTCGGCTGACAGGGCGGCGCAGGCTTCGGCCATGCCGGCCGGATCCATCACGCAGGACTCAGACTGCGATCCCAGATTTTGCGAAATGGGATAGACCGCTTCGGTACGGATGTTGACCAGTTCCATCAGCGGCTTGCGCCGCCCGCTGGGAATTTTGCGCTGACACAGACCGGCCACATCGGCCCCCAGCGCCTTGAGATCGGCAGCAAAGCGGGTCAACAGCGCTTCGACCCCATGATCGGCGTCATGCAGGATCACGCCCAAGGGCGAAACGAAGGGAGAGGAAGGCGGCAAGGGAATCGGCCCTGTTCAGCAAATCTGTCAGAGCCGGAAGTTTAGACCTCGCCCACCCCGGACCGCAAGCAGGGGAGAGGGCACCCCGAGAGAGGGGGGATAGGGCGCCCACAGGCGCGATCCCAGAGCGGGCGAGGGTTCGGATTACTTTTGACGGGTGGCGGTCAGGTCAAAGGCGACGCCCACTTCCAGAGCGACGAACTCGGCCGACTTCCACGATCCCTGCCCGACGCCGTAATCGCCGCGCAGGATATCCAGATGGCCCTTGGCGTGGGCCTGCTCGCCCGTCACGTCCAGAGTAAAGGGCATCACCACATCCTTGCTTTGATTGCGGATGGTCAGTTTGCCGACGGCTTCATAAGCGTTGCCGCCCTTGGCGCGGAAGCTGGTGGCTTCGAACACCGCCTTGGGGAAGCTCTTGACGTCGAACCAGTCGGACTGCGGCAGGGATTCGTCCTTCTGCTTGTCGCCGGTGGCGGCGCTGGCCATGTCGATGGTGATCAGGGCATGACCAGTGGCGGGGTTGGCCGGGTCGAAATCGATTTTGCCGTCCCAGCGGGCGAACTTGCCGGAAAAGGCGCTGCCCGACTGGCTGCCGGTAAAGCCCAGGCTGCTCTTGGCGGCGTCAATGGTCCACGAGGCGGCGAAGGCCGGGGTCGCCAGCAGCGACAGAGCGACGACCGAGGAAATGCGGGAAAGACGCGACATCAAACGGACTCCTTAACACCAAAGCGGGGCAACATGCGGACCAGGACGGTGTCCTTGATCAGAAAGTGGTGACGCAGGGCAGCCCCGACATGGACGGCCAGCAACAGCAGCAAAAACCACACACCCAGTTCATGCAGGCCCTGCAACTGCTTGTTCAGCCAACCCTTGTCAGCCAGATCGGCCAGAAAGGTCAGATGCGGCAGCGGCAGCACACCATAAAGCACGGTGGGAATATTGAAGGGCGAGGTGGACACCACCGCCCAACCCGACAGCGGTAGGCCGAACAGAAGGCCATAAAGCCCAAGATGTCCCAGATGCGCCCCCAGCTTTTCCAGGGGCGGCATGGCGTCGGGCAGCGCCGGGGCATGATGGCCCAAGCGCCACAGCAGGCGCAAAACGGTCAGGGCCAGCACGGTCATGCCGACCGATTTGTGCCACTGATACAAACTGAACTGCAAAAGGGAGCCGGGCTTGAGCGAGGTCATGGTCCAGCCCATCACCAACATGGCCAGGATCGCCAGCGCCGTCAGCCAATGCAGGCTGATGGCAATTGCGTCATAGCGGGTTTTAATCGACATCGGACCGGCTCCGTTTTCCATTTTTATCAATCCCGACGCGGCCAGCGCGTCGGGCCAGCGCGTCGGGATTGGTCTTCAAGACTTACTGCACGCGGTCGAATTCGCCGCTGATGGTCAAGGTCACGTCGTCGCCGACAGCCGGAACGAAGGTGCTGATACCGAATTCCGAACGCTTGACCACGCCGGTGGCGTTGAAGCCGAGCACATAGGCCTTGCTCATCGGATTGACGCCGCCGCCGTTGAAGCTGGTGTCCAGGGTGACCGGCTTGGTCACGCCGTGCAGGGTCAGATCGCCGGTGATCTTGCCGGTGGTCGGGCCGGTCACTTCGATCTTGGTGGCCTTGAAGCCAGCCTGCGGGAACTTGGCGACATCGAAGAAGTCAGCCGACTTCAGGTGGGCATCCAGCTTGGGGTTGGTGGTGTCGAGGCCGTTCATGTTGATCTGAACGTCAAGAGCGCTCTTGGCCGGGGCCTTGGGGTCGAAATCCAGCTTGGCGTCGAAATCAGTGAAAATGCCGTAATAGGTCGAAAAACCGAAATGGCTGGTCGAGAAGATGATCTTGGCGTGGCTCTTGTCGATGGCGAAGTGACCGCCTTCAGCCTGGGCCAGATCGGTGGACGGACCAGCGGCCAGAGCGGGGGCGGCGGCCAGGGCAGCAATCAGAAAAGCAGCGGTGCGCTTCATGGGATAAATCCTTGTCTTGAAGAAGGTGTGAACCAAAATACCTGCACACAGAGGTAAGGCTTTCTGAGACATTGGACAATCCGCAAGATCGGAATATATTGTTCCACTTACGGCATAATCATTTCGTCCAGACAGCAGGTTGGCGGCCATGGAACATCTGCGGGATATGGGGTTGTTCGTCGATCTTGTGAATGCCATGAGCTTCACCCGTGCGGCGGAAGCGTTGGGCATTCCCAAATCGTCGCTGTCGCGGCGTATCTCGGAACTGGAACAGGCCCTGGGGGTACGGCTGTTGAACCGCACCACCCGCCGTCTGGAACTGACCGAAGCCGGGGCGCTTTATTATTCCCGCGCCCGTGAAATCATCGAAGCCGCCCGCGTCGCCCATGAACAGTTAAAGGGCGTGGCGGAAGAACCGCGCGGCCATCTGCGCATTTCCATGTTGGCCGATTTCGGCACCATCGTGCTGGCCCCGTTGATGGCGGAATTCGCCCGCGACTATCCCGACATCACCTTTGACATCGATCTCAGCCCGCGCCGGGTCGATCTGGTGTCCGAACATTTCGACGTGGCGATCCGTTTTGGCGAATCCCCCGATTCCACCCTAACGGCGCGCCGCCTGGGCACCTTGTCGGCCCGCCTTTACGCCTCGCCCGCTTATATCGAGCAACATGGCATGCCCGCCCATCCGCTGGATTTGTCCCGCCATGAATGTCTGCGCATTCCCATGGGGCCGCAGGGCAGCCGCTGGACCCTGATCCGCAGCGATGGCAAGGCCGAGGAAAAGGTCGAGGTCGGGGTGCAGGGCCGCTTCGCCATGAACAATATGGGCATGCTGCGCCG
>JASLCK010000113.1 GCA_030151865.1 Rhodospirillaceae bacterium
GAAGCCGATGCGCTGGATCGCCGCACCGCGACCACCAGCCCGGCTCCGCAGGTCAAGTAACGTTCAAGCCGTTGAGTTCTAACGGTAGGGGGGAGCTTCAGGCCCCCCCCTTTTTATTTGATGAGGGGCGTCTGAGATACCATTACATTACCCCATCGACGGATTGATGGGTTCAACGTCCACCGCCACGTTCAGCGACTGGTCGCCGCCGCCCAGCACGACGCCGCGCAACGGGCTGACATCGCCGAAGTCGCGGCCCCAGGCGGTGGTGATATGTTCCATTCCCGGCAGGCAGTCATTGGTCGGGTCCATATCCACCCAGCCGAAGCCCGGAATATAAGACGCCAGCCAGGCATGGGAGGCGTCGCTGCCCACCAGCTTTTCCTGACCGGGCGGCGGGCGGGTCAGCAGATAGCCGGAAACATAGCGGGCGGATAACCCCATGGCGCGCAGACAGCCAATACCCAAATGGGCGAAGTCCTGACAGACGCCGCGCCGGTCGGTTAGCACCCGGGCCAACGGCGTGGCGACGGTGGTGGCGCTGGGGTCATAGGTGAAGTCGCGGAAGATACGCCCGGTCAGATCGGTCAAAGCAGCCAGGATCGGCCGACCAGCGGGAAAGCTGGGGGCGGCGTAAGCAGCCAGAACGTCATTGGCCCGAACAAAGGGGCTATCAAAGCGGAATTCCACCGCTTCCAGCCCTTCCGGTCCTCGGGCGTTGTTCAGCCAGTCGGCCACCCATTCCCACGGTGGGGTCTCGTCGGGGGCTGGCAGGATGCGGGGGCGCACCTCGACCCGGCTGACCGCTTCGACCGTCAGTTTCTTGTGGGGGTCTTGCAGGGTGAACAGGGTGACGGGGTTGCCGTAATAGTCGGTGCCCTGATCGTCAAGGGTGGCCGGTGTCGGCGTGACACGGATGGCCGAGCGGCCACAGGTCTGTCCGGCAAAGCTGCGCGGCGTCAGATGGGCCAGATGGTGGGCCACCAGAACCGGTTCCAGGTAATTGTACGTGGTCAGATGGCGGACGCGGTAAATCATTGCAACGGCTCGCGCAGGGTGGCGGCAGAGGTGCGGCTGACGGCGTGGGTGAAATATTCCCGCGTCACCGTTTCCGACAATTCCCACAATTTGGATCGCAGCACTTCCAAAAAGGTCGCCAGAACCCGCCGTCCGCCATCCTCGTCGGGGCGGGCCAGCACGTCGATATCGGCGGTGCGGACCGCGCCGGTCAGCCAGATGGTCATGCGCTGATCGGGGCCATAAAAACCGCCGCGCCGTCCCTGGGCCAGATGGTCCATATGCGCCCCCAGGGCGGCGGCCTGAAACGCCAATGACCGGGGATTGCTTTCGTCGGCCAGCAGCAGATCCAGCACCGGGGCAAATTGCGGCGTTGCCAGATAGCGCGAGCGATAGGTCATGGTGCTGTCGGAAATTTCCAGCAGCACATCCATGGCCGGGGTGCCGGTGCCGTTCTTTTGCAGACAGATGCCCGACAGCAAATCCTGCACATGCACCGCCCGCTCGACCCGCCTGCCAATGTCGATAAAACGCCACGACAGACCGCGCGTCATGTTTTCCATGGCCAGACCCGACAAGGCTTCGCAGGCCAGGATAATGTTGTTGCAAGCGTTCAGCGGCTCTTCCACCGTCAGACGGCGGGCGGGCGGCAGCCGCACGGTCTCCAGCAGTCGATTGACGGCGCGCCAGGTGTCTGGCGACAGGCGGTCGCGGGCCAGACTGGCCATGCGGTGTACCCGTTCTACATTGGCGCGCAGACCGCTGGAATGGCTGCCGTCGAAATTCATCCGCGCCAATTCCAATGCCTGCTGGTCAGGGGTGCCGGAGATGTCGCCATTGGGGTGGAAGACGCCGTTCAACAGGCCCAGGGCGACCGGCAATTCCTCGGCTGCGCCAAAGCTGGCCTGACTGCCCGCCCGGCTGAGGACGGCGCGCAGCATGCGGGTGGTGTCTTCGGTCCGTTCTATCTGTCGGCCCAGCCAAAAGAAATTATCGGCCACCCGGCTGGGCAGATCGCGCGATCCGCGCACCAGTTTGGTGCGTACAATCGGTTGGCGGGCTTGTTGCTGGGGGTTTTCCTCGGGGTCGGACAGCACCCAGGTATCCTTGCTGCCGCCGCCCAACTGCATCGACACCACATAGCCGCCCCGTTCGGCGGCGACGCGGGTCAACCCACCCGGCATCATCACATAGCCGCCGTTATGGGCAGCCAGATAGACGCGCATCATCACCGGGCGGCTGTCCAGGCGGCGGTTGCTCCAGACCGGAGCCGTGGACAGGCTGATATGGTCCTGGGCCAGGAAGTTTTGCGGCTGACGGCGGATTTCGGCGGCCAGGGCGGCCTTGCGCTCGGGGCTCAGGCGTTCGCCGAAGATCGGTTCCGGTCCGCCCCGTCCGGGCAGGGCCGCTTTGATCACCAGATTGCCCAGATTGTCCAGCACATGCCCGCGCGACGCGGCGTCGCCACACCACCAGCTGGGGGTGGACGCCATTTTCAAATCCTCGCCCAGCAGGCGGCGGCACAAAGCGGGCATAAAGGCCGACAGGGCCCCGCCTTCCAGGACACCGCTGCCCAGGCTGTTGGCGACGGCCACCGCGCCGGTACGGACCGCCTGTACCAACCCGGCAATGCCCAGACTGGAATCGCTGCGCAGTTCCAGGGGATCGCAGTAAGCGCCATCGGTGCGCCGCAAGATCACATCGACTGGCTGAAGGCCGTCCAGGGTTTTCAGGAAGACCTGACCGTCGCGCATGGTCAGGTCTTCGGCTTCCACCAGGGTGTAACCCAGATGGCGGGCCAGATAGGCATGTTCGAAATAAGTTTCGTTATAAGGGCCGGGGGTCAGCAGTACGGTGCGCGGATTGTCGCGCTGACGCGGGCTGAGAGCGGCCAGACTTTCCCGCAGTTTATGGAAAAACGGGGTGAGCGGCTGAACCGGCGGATCGCGTTGCAGATCGGCCAGCGTGCGCGAGATGATCACCCGGTTTTCCAGGGCATAGCCTGCGCCCGACGGGGCTTCGGTGCGGTCCGACACCACTTGCCAGCTGCCATCGGGGGCGCGGGCCAGATCGGCGGCGTAAAGATGCAGATGCACCCCGCCCGGCGTCGCCACATTGCGCAAGGGGCGCAGGAAGGACGGATGGGAAAACACCAACCCCGGCGGCAGCAAGCCTTCGGCCAGCAGATGCTGGGGGCCGTAAAGATCGGCCAGCACCGCATTCAGCACCAGGGCGCGCTGCGCCATGCCCCGTTCTAGCGCCTGCCATTCGGCGGCGTCGATGATCATCGGCACCGGGTCAAGCTGCCAGGGCCGGTCCAACCCGCGCGGATCGCCATAAACGTTATAGGTGACGCCGTTTTCACGGATCAGCCGTTGCCCGCCTTCCCACCGGCTTTCCAATTCGTCGGGGGGAAGGGCGGTCAGGCCGTTGATGAACGGGTTCCAGGCCGGACGCAGGCTGCCGTCTTCGGTGGCCATTTCGTCCCAGCGGCCCCGTTGCAGGGGATAGCCCAGCCGAACGACACCGGAAAACGCCCCCGGTAAGTCGCCCTGGTTCTGGTCGAGGCCGGGCTCATGCCAGCGGCGGTCCTGCATCGTCATCCTTACCGTTTAAAATTTCCCCCCAGTGGGGGTTACTCCGTACTAAAGCGCAGATCGAGGGTGGTGGGGAAGTGGGGATTATGGTCCCGCTTGGGCGATACCATCGGCCCAGGGGTATGGCCGATGGGGAAAAACCGAGACAGACGGCGGCTTTCCGCCTCGTTTCCATTGACGGGAAGCGTCTGATAATTTCGCCCGCCGGGATGGGCGACATGATAGGTGCAGCCGCCTAAGGATCGGCCGGTCCAACTGTCGAACAAGTCGAACACCAGTGGGGCATGAACCCCGATGGTGGGATGCAAGCAGGATGCCGGCTGCCAGGCGCGGAAGCGTACCCCGGCTACCGATTCGCCATCGGTGCCGGTGGGGGTCAGCGGCAAACGCCGCCCGTTGCAGGTGACGGCGTAGCGATCCCCGGTCAGGCCATCGACGCGCACCTGCAAGCGTTCCAACGAACTGTCCACATAGCGCACGGTGCCGCCTGCGCCGGGTTCCTCGCCCATCACATGCCAGGCTTCCAGGGCTTGGCGCAGTTCGATGCCGACACCCTGATGACGCACCGCGCCATAACGGGGGAAGCGGAATTCGTAATGTGGGGTGAACCAAGCAGGGTCGAAGGCATAGCCCGCCCGTCCCATATCGGCCAGAACATCTAGGAAGTCGGCCCAGACGAAATGCGGCAGCATAAAGCGGTCGCGCAGCGCATTGCCCCAATGGACCGGCGGCTGAATATAGGGTTCGTGCCAGAAACGGGCGATCAAGGCGCGCAGCAGCAATTGCTGAACACAGCTCATCTGCGGATGGGGCGGCATTTCAAAGGCGCGGAATTCCACCAATCCCAGCCGTCCGGTTGGGCCATCGGGGGAATAAAGCTTGTCGATGCAGATTTCCGTGCGGTGGGTGTTGCCAGTGACGTCGATCAGCACATTGCGGAAAATCCGGTCCACCAGCCAGGGCGGGCAGGGTGCGCCGGGCGGCGGCAGTTGGGACAGGGCGATCTGCAATTCGTAAAGGCTGTCGTCGCGGGCTTCGTCCACGCGCGGGGCCTGACTGGTCGGCCCCAGGAATAGCCCGGAAAATAGATAAGACAGGCTGGGGTGGTTTTGCCAATACCGCACCAGACTGCCCAGCAGATCGGGGCGGCGCAGGAACGGACTGTCGGCTGCGGTGCGTCCGCCCACCACAATGTGATTGCCGCCGCCGGTGCCGACATGGCGGCCGTCGATCATGAATTTTTCCGCACCCAGCCTGGATTCCCGCGCTGCTTCGTACAAAGCTCCGGTGGTATCGCGCAATTGCCGCCAGGATGCGGCGGGGTGGATGTTGACCTCGATCACGCCGGGATCGGGGGTGACTTTAATGACGTTGATGCGGGCATCGGGCGGCGGCGGATAGCCTTCCAGATGCAAGGGTGTGCCCAGGTCGGCAGCCACATCCTCGATCGCCGCCACCAGTTCGACGAAATCATCGGCGGTTTCCAGCGGCGGCATGAACAGGCACAGCTTGCCGTCGCGCGGTTGCAGGGCCAGGGCGGTGCGCACATTGCCAGCGACCATGCCCTTGTCGGTCATGTGCGGGCGGTCCGGTTGACCGGCGATCTGTTCGGTTTGCTCATGCCGGGGCTGGGGCGGGCCGACGCGGCGGGTTTGCCGCAGTTGGCTGGATTCGGGCAGCGGCCCATGCGGCGCGAACGGATCGGCGGGTATGTACCAGGGATAGGCAGCGGGCGCGATCCATGGCAACTGATCCAGCGGCAGGCGGAAACCCAGGGGCGAATCGCCGGGCAGCAGATACATCCGTTCGCGCCGGAACGGCCAGGGACCGGTGATCCAGGCCGCTTTCGACGCATCGGCGTTCCAGCGTTGCAGGGGTAAGGCAAAGCCGACGGGGCGGGTTAAGCCATGTTCGAAGACGCGGGCCAGACGGGCCCGTTCCTCGGGGTCGTCCAGGCGGGAATCCTGGGGATCGACATTCAGCGGCAGCTTGTGTTCGCGCAGGATGTAGTGAACCGGGTCTTCATAGGCTTCCACCAGATAATCCGGGTCCAGCCCCAGCCGCACCGCCAGCCGTTCACCGAACAGGCGAGCGGTGTCTTCGTCGGGCTGATGGTCGCCGGGCACTTCCGGGGCGATCAGCGACGGATCGGTCCACAACGGTTGCCCATCGCCGCGCCAATAAAGCGCAAAGGCCCAGCGGGGTAGGGACTCGCCCGGATACCACTTGCCCTGGCCAAAGGTTAAAAGCCCGCCGGGCGCAAAGCGGTCGCGCAAACGGCTGATCAGATCAAAGGCCCGTTCGCGTTTGTGTGGGCCAACCGCGTCGGTGTTCCACTCCGCCCCGTCCATATCGTCGATGGCGATAAAGGTCGGCTCGCCGCCCATGGTCAGGCGAACGTCGCCGTCGTTCAGGATCTGGTCGATACGTTGGCCCAGGGCATCGATGGTGCGCCATTGGGCATCGTCGTAAGGTTTGGTGACGCGGGGCGTTTCCTTGACCCGTGTGACCGACATTTCGTAATCGAAGGTCACTTCGCACGGGTCCACCACGCCGGTGATGGGGGCGGCGCTGGAGGGTTCAGGCGAGCAGGCCAGGGGGATGTGGCCTTCACCTGCCAGCAAGCCCGATGTGGGGTCAAGGCCGATCCAGCCCGCGCCGGGCAGATAGACCTCGGTCCAGGCGTGCAGGTCGGTGAAGTCGCTGGTCGGGCCGGTGGGACCATCCAGCGGTTTCTGGTCTGGGGTCAACTGGATCAGATAGCCCGAAACGAAACGGGCAGCCAAGCCAAGGTGGCGCAATATCTGCACTAAAAGCCAAGCGCTGTCGCGGCATGATCCGGTGCGCTTGCCCAAACTTTCTTCGCAGCTTTGCACGCCGGGTTCCATGCGGATTACATAGCCGATGTGCTGTTGCAGCTTTTGGTTCAGATCAACCAGAAAGTTGATGGTCTGCTGGGGTGTCCGATCAATGCCCGCCAGATAGGCGGCCAGCAGCGGCCCCGGTTCCTCGGTCACCAGAAAGGGGGCCAGTTCCGACGACAGGGACGGATCATAGGCAAAGGGAATTTGCTCGGCGCTGGGTTCCAGGAAAAAGTCGAACGGATTATGGATCGCCATTTCGGCGATCAGATCGACCTCGATCGACAGTTCCGTCACTTTTTCCGGGAAAACCAGACGGGCCAGATAGTTCCCTTGCGGATCTTGCTGCCAGTTGATGAAGTGATTTTCAGGCTTGACTGTCAGGGAATAAGACAAAATCGCCGTGCGGGAATGGGGGGCGGGACGCAGCCGGACCACCTGCGGCGACACCGTGACAGGCCGGTCATAGCGGTAAGCGGTACGATGACGCAGGGCGACATGAATGCTCATTCTTATCCCCAAACTATTCTTTTGCCTGACGATCATTGGGCAAAGAACGAGGGTGGGCAAGGTCTTTGTCCTAAATTTGGGCAATAAATTTAGGTGGTGACATAATGGGCATCCGTGTGCTCTGTCTGTTGTCCGCTCAAGGGGTTGTCTTGATCCCTAGGAAAATAAGGATGAGGTAATTTAAGGGATTTCTGGTGGTTGCGGACCACCATTGGCAGTGGCATAGTCCGCTATTGGGCAGGGGACCAGCGTGGGCTGTGGGGACTGCGCCTCACCCGGTATGATTTAAGGGGGCCTGGAAACAGATGGGTCGCGATTATCACATCCTGGTTCTGGAAGATGAACCGGCAACGCGTGCGATGCTGGCGACGCTGATGGAAGCCGAAGGGTTTAAGGTTTCTCAGGCCGAAAGCGGCGCCAAGGCGCACGAGTTGATCCAGCAGTACCGTTTCGATCTGGTGCTGTTGGATCTTAATCTGCCTGACGATGACGGGCTTTATATCGCCCGCGAACTGCGTGCCAAATCCGATGTCGGCATCATCATGCTGACGTCGCGCAAGGAAGATATCGACCGCGTCATCGGCCTGGAAATGGGCGCGGACGATTATGTGACCAAACCGTTCTTTCCGCGCGAGCTGGTGGCCCGCGTCAAGAACCTGCTGCGCCGTCTGTCGGGCCCGCGTACTGCGGGACGCCGTATGGAAGGCCCGCCCGGTTCGGAAGTGCGCCATTTCGACGGCTGGGAAATGGATTTGGCCAAACGCAGCCTGATCAACCCGCAAGGGGTTGAGATCAGCCTGACCCGCGCCGAATTCGATTTGTTGACCGCCCTGGTCAACAGCGCCGGGCGTGTTTTGTCGCGCGATCAGTTGCTGGATGCCATCGGCAGTCAGTTCTGGACCCCGGTGGACCGCACCATCGATGTGCTGGTCAGCCGTTTGCGCCGCAAGATGGAAACCGATCCCAAGTCACCCGCGATGATCCTGACCAGCCATGGTTATGGTTATAAGTTCGCGCCATCGGTGCATGTCGGCTGACGCAAGGGCGGACTGGCGTCTCAGCCGCCTTGGTTTCTGTCCGTTTACAAAATTCGTCATACCGATTTTACATTCGACCGGCATTCTCCTCTGACCCTTGGGTTGGGGGTGATGCCGGTCGTGTGCGCCGCTGCTTCGGAGGGGAAGGAAGCGCGCGCAGCGACCGGCTTTTATTTCTGCCTGCCGCCGCTTTCTTGGCATGATCTTCGCATCGGTTCTGGGGTGGCTGTTAAACGTCCGATCCATTTTAGGGGGACGTTTGAGGCCGAAAGATTCTTTTCGCATGGGCAAGGCCGCTGGACCCACCGATGACCCTTGATTGGAAACATATCCGCATTCTGTTGCTGGACAGTGACGACCAGTTCCGTTTCTGGGCGCGTGGCTTGTTCAAACAGCAGCGGGTGGCTGACGTGTTCAGTCTGTCCACGGCCGAAGGTGCGCCCGAAATGACCCGGCGTGGCGCCGATGTGGTGCTGCTGGAAATGGCGGCGGGCGATCTGTCCTGCCTGACCTATCTGCAATGGCTGCGCAATCCCAAGACCAGCCCGGCCCCGGGGCTGCCCGTGGTGGTGCTGGTCAAATCACTGGATATCATACTGCTGCGGCGGCTGTGCCAGCTGGGCATTCAGATTGCGTTGAACAAGCCGGTCTCGGGAGAAATCTTGCTGAAGGCCACCTTGGCGGCGCTGCGCAATCCGTCTCGTCTGGTGCCGGTGCCCGATGCCCCGGCGCTCAGCCCTGCCGCTTCTCCTCCTCCCCCTGCTGAAAAGAAACCTTTGGCGCCGCCGCGTCCCCGTACTGTGGCGTCTCCGGGCGTGGCGGCACGTCCGATGGGGCATGATGGCGGCTTGGTTGATTACGCCCGTCTGCCGCATGGTCATGCCATTGCCGGACAGGCGCACCGCAGCGTCGGCGGAACGGCTCAGCGCTTGCCCGATCTGGATGAGGTCCCGGCACCCAAACCGGTGCAGCGGATCGACATGGACGATGCTCCGTCTTTGGCCGCGCCTGAAAAACCGGGCTGGGGCGATGCATTGGACGCAGCCCCGCCGTCGCGTCCGTCGCAGAAACTGGATATCGCCGCGCCCGTCAAAGCGACCCCGAAAGAACGCGAGACTCTGGAAGTCCGTGAAGTTTCTCCGCCCGCGCTGGATGCCGAACCGCCCGGTCCTGATCTGGAAAAAATCATCGAAGATCATGCAATCTGGGTGCGCTCGGGTGGCGGGGACGGGCAACGGGCCTTGCTGGAAAAACAGGATTTGTCGGGCCGCGATCTGCGCGATTGTTTGTTGAACAACGCCAATCTGCGCCATTGCGATCTGTCCACCTGCGATCTTAGTCAGGCGCAGTTGCATGGGGCCGATTTGCGTTATGCCGAACTGACCGGCTCGGTGTTGAGCGGCAGCAACATGGCGGTGGCGCGGCTGCGTCATGCCAAACTGCGCGGCTGCCGGATGGATGGCGTGAATTTGAAGGGGGCCGATCTGGCCGGGGCTGACCTGTCGGGAGTGGTGTTGGGCGACGCCGAACTGGCCGGGGTCAACTTGCTGGGGGCCGATCTGTCGGAAGCCGATCTGTCGGCGGCGCGCGGTTTAAGCCAGACCATGCTGGATGGTGTCTTGGGCAACACCAAGACCCGGCTGCCGCCGGGTCTGTTCCTGCCTGCCAGGGACTGAACGGCGATTTCAGCGGTCGGCCAGGCTCATCAGGCCAAAGGTCGGATCAATCCGCATGTCCATGGCAAAATCGGCGCAATCATTGGTGTACTTGCGCACATGCCCCGACATTTCGCAGCTTAAAATATTGATGCGGTTATAGATCGAGCGGCGGTCCAGCATGGTCATGTCGGCCAGGATCTGATCGAACAAATCTTCCAGCCGCAGATTGTCGTCGATGGCAAAGCGGGTATTGGGATAGCCCAGCCGGGTCATGGCCTGATCTTCCCGATTGTTCAGCTTGACGAAGAATTCCCGCGCCAGCGCCACCGCGCACAACAGATCAGGAATGCGTTCTTCGGTCATTACCGACGCGCAGATGGCCGACAACATCTCGAACAGGCGTTCATGATCCTGTTGAAGATCCGCCATGTGGGTTTGCCGTTCCTGCGCCGTCATCATCTTCCCCATGAGAATGCTCTTTGTGGCAGCGACGCCGTCGGCCCCAATGCCGTCCGCGTCTTTCTGATGGGAAGTGATGTCGCAAGCACCGTGCCAAACCTCATACCATCGTAGAAGTGCGTCCATAAGTCGGAAAAGGCTTGGTTTGCTTGGGGGAACGGCTTGGGACAGATGCAAATAATCGTAAAATTTTATTTATTTCCAATGGTGTTTCCGAATTTGCAAAAAGCGAATTCGCAAAATGAAAGTTTAGGGACACCTATCCTGCAGTATGCAATGACAGGGCATAGGCTGTGCCAATCAGGCTGCACAAAAGTAATAGAAAGGCGGCCAGGCCCGATTGCCAGCCGGTGCTGGATCGCCGCAGGTTCAGATAGACCCACAGGATTTGCATCATCTTGAAAAAGGCCACCCCCAGGATCAGGGCAACCGCGCCAAAGCCCAGCATGGCGGTAGCGCCGGTCTGCCCGGCTTCGGCGGCGGTCAGCGACAGGGCGGTCAGGGCCATCAGAATGGCCCAGGTGATCACCAGACGGGTTTTCTTGGGGAAATGTTGGGCGTCGGACATGACAGATCACCGGATCAGATAAACCAGAGGATAAAGCAGCACCCAGATCAGATCGACCATGTGCCAGAAAGCGGTGCCGGTTTCGACGTTTTCCAGGCTGCATTTCCAGGCCACCACGGCCAGAAAGACGATGCCCAACGCCACATGCAGGAAATGAAAACCGGTCATCAGGAAGAACAGGGTGAAGAAGGTATCGGTTTCCAGCCCGATGCCTTGCGACGCCTTGTCGGCATATTCCACCAGCTTGACGCCCATGAAGACAAAGCCCCCCAGGGCGGCTCCGCCCAGCCACAGACGGCAGGCGGTGATCTTGCCTTCGGCGCGGGCGCGCACCGCCAGGGCGGCGGCCAGTCCGCTGGTCAGCAGCACCATGGTGTTAATGCCGCCCGCCAGCCGGTCCAGATGGGCCTGAGACGCATTAAAGGCCATGGGGTGGAGCGCGCGGGCAAAGGCGAAGGCGGTAAAGAACGCGCCGAACACCACCATTTCCGACAGGATCAAAATCCACATCATCGGATTGCCGGGCAGGTTGGACAGGGCTCCCCAATCGGCGGCGTCCGAGTCGGGAGCCTCGTCGGGAATGGTTGTCGCCAGGGCGATGTCGGCATTTGGGCTTTCGGTCATTGCGTCACCAGTTGGCGATAAATTTTCGGAAGGGCGGCGGACAGGCGCGAAATGTCGTCGATGATGGCAAAGCTGCCGCGTCCGAACAGATGGGGGAAGTAATCCTGTGCCTTGCGGTCGATGGTGATGCCAAACACCGCCAGCCCGGCGCGTCTTGCTTCCTGCACGGCCTTACGGGTGTCTTCGACCCCATAGCGGCCATCGTAATGATCGACGTCGTTGGGCTTGCCGTCGGTCAGCAGCATCAACAGACGATGACGGTGCGGACGTTGTTCCAACTGCTTGGTGACATGGCGAATGGCCGCGCCGATGCGGGTGTAATATCCCGGCTTCAGAGCGGCGATGCGCCGTTCCACCCGCGCCCCCGACGGTTCGTCGAAGTCTTTGACGGTCAGCACATTGACCATATCGCGCTTGCGCGAGGTAAAGGTGAAAACCGCATGTTCATCGCCGCAGGCTTCCAGGCCCCGGCAAAAGGTGGTCAGGGCTTCCTTTTCCATGTCCAGAATGCGCCGGTTTTGCACCCAGGCGTCGGTGGACAGCGAGACATCCAACAGAAAGGCTGCCGACAAATCGCGCGCGGTCTTGCGCATCTGCACGAAAACCCGGTCCGATCCAACGCCGCTGGCCAGCAGATCACAGCGCGACCGCACCACGGCCTCGATGTCCAGATCCTCGCCATCGGCCTGGGCGCGCAGCAGTTCCGCCTTGGGGCGCAGGGCCTCGAACTGACGGCGCACCAGCCGGATGCGCCGCAAAGCGGCTTCGTCGGGGGCCCAGCTTTCGCCTTCTTCCTCGGCAGGTGCGGTCAGTACCCGGCAATGGTTCTTGTGATAGCTTTTGCTGCGGTAATCCCATTCCGGGTAGAGGTACGTGCCGGTCAGTTCCGGCCCCAGAATGTCATCGGGCGACAGATCCAGATCCAGCTTCAGCTTGACGGCGGGCTTGCGCTGATGGCGCGTCACCACGATCTGTTCCAGTTCCTCCGCCGCTTTGCGGGCCGATTCCTCGTCATCGTCGTCCACGTCGCGGTTGACGTTGATCATCTCGGCCAGCGACAGGATTTTATCGAAGCGGTTCAGGATCAGGGAATCGCTCCGTTCCGCCTGATCCTGCTGCTTGCGTCCGGCCCGGCGTTTCTTCTGGTCCTGTTCCTCGCCATCGGCTGCGGCCATATCGGGGTCGTCGCCCTGCTCAGGGCTTAGGGACTCCGGGGCGCGGCGGTTGATCTCCCCCCACAACGGCACCGGCAGAAATGGTTTGTAATGGGCGGTGGCGGAAAATGCGTCCAACCCTTGGCCGGTCCGCACATAGTCCCAGGCCGGGCCTGCATGAACATCTTCCAGCAGGGACAGCACCGCGTCTTCCACGGTGCGTTCCTGACGCGGCAGATCCCGCTTGGGGCGCACCGCCACAATCGCCCGGCATAGCCTGCTATGCAGATCGGTCAGGCCGGGGAAATCGGTCATGGCCTGTTGGGTCGCCAGATAAACCTGACGCAAGAACGCCAAGTCCCGGCGCATGGGATCATCCGTCGCCAAGGGGCTGTTGGGGGCTTCTAGGCGGGTGAAAAATGCCGCCAGCCAGAAATAGAGCCGCCGGTTCATCTCCGGCGCGGGAAAGACATCGATGCTGTCGGGCAGGAACATCACCGCGTCATCCAAGCTGGGACGGTCCAATTGCTCCTCGGCCAGACCCAGCTTTTGTTTCCAGGTCAGCCGGTGCCCGGATGTGCGCGCCGCCGAAGCCGCGATCTGCACCCCGGCATCGCCGCCCAGCCCACGAAAGAACACCGCCAGCGACGGCGCGATATCGTCAAGCCGGGCCGCTGCCGCCGGATGGTGGGGATAGCTGGC
>JASLCK010000117.1 GCA_030151865.1 Rhodospirillaceae bacterium
CTTTTCGGCGTGCGCTTCTGGTTTTCGAAATCCACATGGACCAGACCGAAGCGGTTGCCGTAGCCCGAACCCCACTCGAAATTGTCCAACAGCGACCAGATGAAATACCCCCGCACATCAGCCCCGGCTTCGATGGCCTGGGACATGGCGCGGGTATAAAGGGTCAGATAGCGCAGCCGCACCGGATCGTTGACCACCCCCTGCGCGTCGGGCTGATCGGGCTGGCCGCAGCCGTTTTCGGTCACATAGACCGGCAAGCCATAGCGCTTGGTCAGGCCGATCAGTTCGTCGCGGAAGGCATCGGGATAGATCGGCCAGCCGACCTCGGACTTGTCCGCATCCTCGGGCGAACTTCCCCAGCCGAACGGCCAAGTGCCGTTGGGATCATGCTTGGCGAAGATCGGCCCATAATGGTTCAGCCCGAACCAGTCTTGGGGGCGGCAGATACGGGCCATATCGCCCGCCTGGACATAGGGTTCGATCTCGCGCGCCAGATTGGGCGGGTAATAGCCCAGAAGCTGCGGATCGGGGAAGGCACCGTTCCAATGTTCGTCCAGCAGAACGGCGGCATGACGGTCCTCGGGCGTGTCCTTTTCCGGCCAGACTGCCTGACGGTTATGCACCGCCCCGATCTGCGCGCCGGGCACATGGGCGCGCAGTACGTCCACCCCGCCGCCATGGGCTAGATTGACATGGTGGATCGCCCGCAAATGGGCCGAGCGGTCGGTGATCCCCGGCGCCGCCCAGTCGATGGCATAGCCGAACAGGGTGAACACCGAAAATTCGTTGAAAGTACACCAATGCTTGACCCGATCACCAAAGCGCCGCGCCACGATGGCGGCGTAATCAGCGTACCAGCCCGCGCAATCGCGATTGGTCCAGCCGCCCAGATCATGCAGCCCCAGCGGCAAATCCCAGTGATAGAGACAGGCCCACGGCTCCACCCCCGCCTCCAGCACGCGGTCGATCAGACGATCATAAAAATCCAGCCCCTTGAGATTGACCAGCCCGCGTCCGCGCGGCAGCACCCGTGGCCAGGAAATCGAAAAACGGTACACGTCCAGCCCCAATTCCTGGATCAGGGCTACGTCTTCGCCATAGCGGTGATAATGGTCGCACGCGACATCGCCGGTATCGCCGTTATTGACCTTGCCAGGAATGCGGCAGCGGGCGTCCCAGATGCTGGGACCGCGCCCGTCTTCGTTCCAAGCCCCTTCGATCTGATAGGCCGCCGTCGAGACGCCCCAGCGAAAGCCGGGTGGAACGGTGAGCGTGGCGGCCTGAGCGGCCCCCAGCGCCTTGGCCTGGGCATGAACGGGAAGAGCGGCGGCGGCAAGCAAGCTGGTCATGATCGGGCGTCTCCCGCTGGGCGAGGAACCGGGATGGGCGAAAAAGCCTTTCCCGACAGAATCTTAAGCCATGGTAATACGAAGCCGGATTGGGTCAAGCGAACCTGCGTCCAGCCACAATCCACAGGTACCCACAAAAATATCATGGAAACGGCCGGTTGCCGGAAATCCTGGTTAACGCTACCTTGACCAGGACCCAAAGGGATGAACCCCAATGGTGTCCAATGAAACGCGGCCAAGGACGAGGACGTTATGCTCAGTTGGAATCCTGAATACGCCCTGGGTATCCCCGAAATCGACAGCGAACATCAGCAGTTGGTCGATATGATGCGCAAGTTGGAGCTTGCCGCCGACCGCCGCGACCGCAGTCATGTGGTCAAGGGCGTCATTGCCGAGATCGGCCACTATGTGGACGTCCATTTCCGTCACGAGGAAGAATTGATGGAAAAGGCCCAATATCCCGGCTACGAACAGCATTATCAGGCCCACAAGGCCTTTGCCCGCAAGGTCGAGGACTTAAAATTGTTCTCCACCCTGGACCCCGCGGAATTGCACAAGATTCTGGTGCAATGGCTGGTCGAACACATCATGAAAGCCGACCGCGATTACGCTCCTTACGTCGAGCAGTATTTGCGCGAACACGAAGGTGCCGTAAACTAGGCATACCGGCCCCAGCCGGACCAGTTCATCATCACTTGCAAGGCAGTCCCCCATGCCCCACGCACAAACCGCCATTTGCCGGGAATGCGGCGGCTTCGCCGTCTTCCTGACCCTGACGGTGCGCCAGGGCGGCGAAGCTTTGGCCAAAAAGGCCGCCGCCGCCCTGCCCGCTTTGACCCAAACCTTTGCCGCCAAACTTGACCTGCCGACCCTGTCGTCGTCTTTGGGTTTCGGCGCGTCGGTCTGGCCGCGTCTGTTCGACGTCGCCGCCCCGCGCGGTCTGGCGGCGTTTTCGCCCATCAGCAACGGCAACCGCCTGGCCCCGGCCACGCCCGCCGACCTGTTCTTGCATATCCATTCCCCCAGCCACGACGCCAATTTCCAACTGGCCCGCGCCGCCATGGAACTGTTTGGCGATTCCGTGCAGGTGGTCGAGGAAATCCACGGTTTTTCCCATCGTCATAACCGCGACTTGACCGGCTTTGTCGATGGCACCGAAAACCCCACCGGCGATGACCGCGCCGAAGTCGCCCTGGTGGGCGAGGACAGCCCGGTCTTCCAGGGCGGCAGCTTTGTCAGCATCCAGCGTTATGTCCACGACATGCGCCGCTGGAACAGCTTGCCGGTCCCGGATCAGGAAGGCGCCGTCGGCCGCACCAAGGAAACCGACGAGGAACTGCCCGACGACATCAAGCCGCCGTCGGCCCATATCGCCCGCGTGGTGATCGAGGAAAACGGCGAGGAATTGCAAATCGTCCGCCACAGCCTGCCTTATGGCACCACCATCGAGGCAGGACTGTACTTCGTCGCTTACTGCGCCAGCCCGGCCCCCTTCCGCAAGATGCTCAAACGCATGGTGGAAGACGACGCCGAAGGCAACCACGACCGCCTGCTGGACTTTACCCGCGCCGTCACCGGGGCGTCGTTCTTCGCCCCGTCGGTGGAAATGCTGGAAGGTTTGGCCTGATCGGGCCTGTCTGACATCAGACACGAAAAACGGCGCGGAAAGGCTTCCCTTCCGCGCCGTCCTTGTTTTTTGGATAAACCCGCTTTGCAGCCCGCTCAGGCCGTCTGCTCTTCCTTGCCTTCCCACCATTGCGGCCATTCGGCCTTGACCACATCGCCATCGGCGGCCAAAGCGTGGCAGGTATCGATAATGCCGGGCCGCTGGTTGGCCCCCCGTTCACGGCGCAGCAACGGTACAATGGTTTGGAACGCCGCCGTCGCCATCGGGGCGAACAACTCAACGATATGGGTGCAGCCGTTGCGCCCGGAAAACCGCTGGCGCACTTCCCGCAGGAAACCCCGGCTCATGCCGATCCCCTTCAGTTCGTCGAACACCGGGGTAATGTCGGGGCAAATGGTGAAGGGCGCATGATCGGTGCGCACTTCGATATCCTGGATGACCAGATCGTCATCCAACGTGACCCGCACCCACATTTCATGGATCGGCTCGCCCGCCTTGATGGCCCCACCACGGTCGCGGTTGGGGAAATCATAGGTCTTGATGTCGGTCATATGGCCTTCGATATCCCAAAGGCCGTCATCGCGCCGGAAGCCCTGGCACGTCACGGTACGGGTATGCAAATGCTGGCGGGCAACCGGGGAAGACAAGGGCATTGATGTCAGGCTCCATCCTCGACGGCGTCGGGTGACGGGGGAGTGATACGGATCGAGGTAAGTTGATTGCGCACCCGGCGCAAGACCTCGAAGCGGAAGCCGTAGAACAGGAACACCTGCCCCACTTCCGGAATCATCCGGGATTCATACAGCAGCAGACCGGCGATGGTGGCGGCGTTCTCGTCGGGCAGACGCCAGTCATATTCGCGGTTCAGGTCGCGCAAGGTGACATCGCCGTTGGCAATCAAGGTGCCGTCGGGCTGGGGCCGCACGCCCGAAACCTGAACATCATGTTCGTCGGCAATGTCGCCGACGATTTCCTCGATGATGTCTTCCAGGGTGACGATGCCTTGCAGATCGCCATATTCATCCACCACCAGGGCAAAATGTTCGCGCCGGGCACGGAATGCCTGAAGCTGTTCCAGAAGCGAGGTGCTGTCGGGAATAAACCAGGGCGGCGAGGCCAGTTCTACCACGTCGATGGCGTCGATTGATCCGGTGCGCGCCCGCACCGCCCGCAACAGCGCCTTGGTGTGCAGGATGCCGACAATGTTATCGGGCTTGTCCTTCCACAGCGGCAAGCGGGTATAGGGGCTGGCGGTCACCTGATCCAGGATCGCCGTCACAGTTTGCCCGGCATCGATCATCACCAGATTTTTCCGGTGGATCATGATCTCGACCACTTCCACGTCGCCGAGATCAAGGATCGAACGCAGCATCTTGCGTTCCTGCTGCACGTCCTCTTCGGTGGTGTGGATGTCGATGGCGCCGCGCAGTTCCGCCATGGATTCGTCCTGGTCGCCATGGGCGTGGTCAAGACGCACCCCGAACAACCGCAGCAGTGCGTTGACCAGCACCTGTACGGCCTTCATCAACGGGCCGAAGATGCGCACCATCAGCAACATGATGGCGCTATAGAACAGGGCCAGCTTGTTGGCGTGGTGGATCGCCAGGGTCTTGGGCAGGATTTCGCAGAAGATCAGCACCACCACCGTCATGATGGCCGTGCCGTAAGCCACGCCCGCATCACCGAACAGGGCGATGGCCACCGTCGTGGCCAGGGCCGACGACAGGATCTGCACCACCGTGTTACCCAGCAGGATCGCGCCCAAAAGCTGTTCCTTGCGGGCCTGCAAACGGTTGACGCGGGCGGCGCGGGGGTCGCCCTCCACTTCCATCTGGTGCATCAGGGGCTTGGAAAAGCCGGTCAGCGATGTTTCGGCACTGCTGAAAAAGAACAACAGCAGCAGCAACACCGCGATGATGGCGATATCGACCAGCATCAGGCGGGGCTCCGCTCCGCTTCGGCGACCCAATCGGCCAACACGCCCAGGGTGACATCCTGGGGCACGTCGCGCGACAGAAAGGCTTGGCCGATGCCGCGCGCCAGCACGAAGGTCACCTTGCCGTCCTTGACCTTTTTATCGGCGCCAAAATGCTTCAGCAGCACCTTGGCGTCCCACTTGCGGCCATCGGGCAGCGTGGGCAGGCGCACCGGCATGCCCAGCTTTTCCAGATGAGCGCGCAGACGATCCACATCGGCGCGCGGGCACAAATCCAGTCGGGCCGACAGTTCAAACGCCATCAACATGCCGATGGACACCGCCTCGCCATGATACAGAAGATCGCCATAGCCGGTTTCGGCTTCCAGGGCATGGGCGAAGGTGTGGCCCAGGTTCAACAGCGCCCGCTGGCCCGATTCCCGTTCGTCGGCGGCGACGATCCGGGCCTTGGCCCGGCACGAGGTCAAAACCGCCTGCTGGCGGGCGTCCTTGTCGCCCAGCATCAAAGCCAGGGCGTTCTTGGTATCCAGCCAATCGAAGAAGGCCGGATCGTCGATCAGGCCGTACTTCACCACCTCGGCATAACCGGACCGCAGATCGCGGGGCGACAGGGTGGACAGCACATCGATATCGGCCAGCACCAGACGCGGCTGATAAAAGCTGCCCACCAGATTCTTGCCCTGGCGGGTGTTGATGCCGGTCTTACCGCCGACGCTGCTATCGACCTGAGACAACAGCGTGGTGGGGATCTGCACGAAAGGCACGCCGCGCAGAAGGATGCTGGAGGCAAAGCCGGTCAGATCGCCGATCACCCCGCCGCCAAAGGCAACGATGGTGGTGCCGCGTTCGCACTTGGCGTCCAGCATGGCGTCCAGCAGGCTTTCCAGATGGGCGAAATCCTTGGTGCCTTCCCCGGCGGGCAGTACCACGCCGTGGTTTTCGATGCCCGCCGCATCCAGCGAATCCTTCAAGGCTTCCAGATGCAGATTTTCCAGGTTTTCGTCGGTGACGACAAAGACGCGGGGCGAAGACAGCAACGGCTTGATCAGTTCGCCCGCCTGGGCCAACAGACCGGGGGCGGCGTGGATGTCGTAGGAACGATCACCAAGCTCGACGCGGATGGTGGAAGTCATCGGGGAATCCTAGTCCTGGGTCACGCTGCATCCGGTCAGGGGATGCCCGGCCAGATGGTTTTCAAGGGCTTCGATCACCGCGTTGACGGTGACCTCGGGGGCCTGATCGACGGAATCCACCACCAGATCAGCCTGAGCATAGACGGGATAACGCTGATCAATCAGGCGACCCAGAATGTCGCGGGGATCGCCGGTCTTCAGCAAGGGGCGGTGATCGCGCCCGGCAGTGCGCTTGACCAGCAGATCAAGGTCGGCACGCAGCCACAAGGACAACCCCTTTTCCTTGACCATGACGCGGGTCTGCGGGTCCATAAAGGCCCCGCCGCCAGCCGCCAGGATGCAAGGCGGTCCTTCCAGCAGGCGCGACATCACCCTGCG
Organism: Rhodospirillaceae bacterium; assembly: GCA_030151865.1. Classification (GTDB taxonomy): domain Bacteria; phylum Pseudomonadota; class Alphaproteobacteria; order Rhodospirillales; family Magnetospirillaceae; genus JASLCK01. Next base: position 6,424 of record JASLCK010000117.1, read on the forward strand.
CTCGCCCTCGCGGAAGGCGGGTTCGCCAAAGCGGGCGAAAATTTCCGAAATGGTGCAGCCGGCAGCCGCCTCGATTTCCGTGTCGGCATCGACAAACGGCAGGTCCAGCTTGGCCGCCAGACGACGGCCGACACAGCTTTTGCCAGCCCCCATCAGGCCAACCAGCACCAGGGTTCGGGGCAGGGTCAACAGGTCAGAGGCCATTCCCGTCCCCCTGCGGGGCTGATCCAGGACGCGCCATCACTGCAAGGCGACGTTGAAACACGCTGGTCCAGCCGATAAACTTACATATATTCGCCATCAGGCAACCTTAACACAATCCATGCGGCATGTATGCCCATCCCATGATACAGGCGGCGTGGATTTCCTTTAAGCATGACGTTTCCGGGCATTGCGCCTGTTTGGCTTGTAACCCGCCCCTTTGGGGCATGTCCATATCCTATCCTTGCAAGAGGCAGAGCCTTCATCATGAGCAACTTGGTCCGAATCCTTGCGGTGTTGTTGCTGATCGTTATTGTTGGCGGCGGCGCTGCCCTGGCGATGCGCGACATTCCGGCCCCCACCACCAAGATCGAAAAGGTGATCCCGGATGCGCGTTTCCAACGCTGACCGCGGACCGTTCGGCCGCGCCGCCTCGCTGGCGGCTGTGCTGGCGGTTTCGGCCCTAGCCCTTGCCGCCACCCCGCCCCCCGCCGGGGCCGAGGAAACCGAGGCTCCGCCCGTTTCCCTGCTGCCCAGCACCGGACCTTCGGCCTTTCCCGAAGTGCAGAACCCGCGCGACGTCAAGGTTCAGGTGCAGGATCTGGCGGCCCTCGACCCCAACGCCACCGGCGTATTGGATCAGCCCCATGGCGGGCTGGGCACCGATATGTGGGCGGGCAGCCAGATGGTGGTGGCGCAAAAGGCCACCCAACTGCTGCCCACCGCGTCGCCGTCGCGGGTGGTGCGGTCGCTGGAACGCCGCCTGCTGTTGAGCGCCGCCGCCGTTCCGGCAGGCAAGGCCAGCGGCACCCCGCTGATCAAACTGCGCGCCGACAAGCTGTGGGCTTTGGGCGATGCCGAAGGTGTCGCCGCCTTGCTGAAGGGCGTGCCCAGTTCGGCCATGACCGCCGAATTGCGCCGCATGGAGGTGGACGCCGCCGTTCTGGCGGGTGACAACCCCACCGCCTGCAACGAATTGCCCGCCCTGCGGGCCGACAATCCCCAGGACGCCTATCCGGCCAAGCTTCAGGTCTATTGCCAATTCGTCGCGGGCAAGGGCAACGAAGCCGGGCTGGGCATCGACCTGCTGCGCGAGCAAAAGACCAACGATCCGGCCTTCTTCGCCGCCGCCGATGCGCTGTCGGGAATCAATCCAGGCAAGCTGGACGGCTTTGCCACCGCCTCGCCCCTGGCTATCGCCATGGCCCGCAACGCCAAGCTGGCCCTGCCGGAAAGCGCTGCAGCCAATGCTCAGCCGGTTCTGCTGCGGGCCATCGCGCTGAACCCGCAAGCCACCCCGGAAGCCCGTCTGGCCGCCGCCGAGCGGGCCGAGTCCCTGGGCTTGATCAGTGTCGATACCCTGCGTCAGGTTTATGAAGGCATCACCTTCAAGCCCGACGAGTTGGGTGCGCCCCTGGTCAGCGCGGGCGGCGACAAGGGGGCGCGCATCCGCGCCCTGCTCTATCGCGCTGCCCTGCAGGAACAGGCCCCCAACATCCGCGCCCAGATCATCGCCAAGGATTTGAGCCTGGGCGAAGAAAACGGCGCGGTCTATGCCATGACGGCGCGGGTTATGGCTCCCCTGATCATCAATATCCCCGCCCAGGACCCGGCCTTTGCCGCGTTCTCGCCGATGGCGGCGCGCGCCCTGTTCGCCGCCGGGCAAATCCAGCCCGCCGAAAATTGGCTGGGCTTGGCCCGCGCCCAGGGGCTGAACAACGACAGCCTGGCCGCCGCTGCCGCCGCGCAATGGCCGCTGGGACGTCTAACCCAGCCCGGCCAGGACGAAGCCTTGATCGCAGGCGCGACCCTGGCCGCCTGGCAAAAGGCCCAAGGCAATCTGAAGCCGGAAGTGGCGGCGCGCCGCACCGCCGTGCTTTACAGCCTGCTGAACGCCTTTGGCGGCAAGGTCCCGGCCGAGGATTGGGCCGCGTTGCTGGACGGTCCGGCCACCATTACCCAGCCCTCGCCGCGTCCCGGCCTGTGGATGGGGCTGAAGTTCGCCAGCGAACAGTTGCGTCTGGCGGAAACCGTGTCCTTGGGTCTGGCCAGCCTGGGCGATCAGCCCCTGGATCAGGTGGACCCGATCCAGCTTTACCGGGTCATCGCGGCCCTGCGGCTGGTGGGATTGGATGCCGACGCCCGCGCCCTGGCGGTCGAGGCGGCGATTGCCAATGGCGTCTAGCCCGGACCGGCATATCGACGCCTTTTTGGAGATGATGGCGGCGGAACGTGGAGCCGCCGCCAACACCCAACTGGCCTATCTGAACGATCTGGAAGATTTTTCCGCCTTTCTGGCGGCGCGCGGCCTGTCGGTTCATCAGGCGCAAATTCCCGACATCCGCGATTATATGGCCGATCTGCGCCAGCGCAGCATGATGCCGCGCACCAGCGCCCGACGCCTGTCCTGTCTGCGCCAGTTTCATCAGTTTCTGTTTGCCGAAGGGGTGCGCGCCGATGATCCCAGCTCGATCATCGACAGCCCCCGCCTGGGCCGACCCTTGCCCAAATATCTGTCGGAGGACGAGGTCAACCGCCTGCTGACCGCCGCCCATGCCCTGGACGGGGTGGATGGCGTGCGCATGACGGCAATGTTGGAACTGATCTATGCCGCCGGGTTGCGCGTGTCGGAACTGGTGGAACTGCCCTATGCCGCCGTGGCCCGCGACCGTCCCATGCTGGTGGTGCGCGGCAAAGGGTCCAAGGAACGTATGGTGCCCTTAAGCGAACCGGCCCGTCTGGCCATCGCCCAATGGAAAAGCCTGCGCCAGCCCAAGACCAGCCCCTATCTGTTTCCCGGCGAGGGGGAAACCGGCCATCTGCTGCGCGAAACCTTTGCCCGCCATCTGGATAAGCTGGCCTTCGACACACTGGGCAAGCCGGTGTCGCCCCACGTCCTGCGCCATTCCTTCGCCAGCCATCTTTTGGCCCATGGGGCGGATTTGCGCAGCGTTCAGCAGATGCTGGGCCATGCCGACATCACCACGACGCAGATTTATACCCACGTCCTGGACGACCGGCTGAAATCCCTGGTCAGCCAGCATCACCCGCTGGCCCGCAAGAAGGACTGATCGCTTACTTTCCGCTCTTGGGTTTATCCTCCGGGCGTTTATCCCCCGGCGGCATGGCCAACCCGCCCCCGTTGGTGGGGGTATTGGCGGCTGGCGCATCGGGCGGAGCCGGGTTGCGCAGAACCTGGGCAATGCCGGGCGCACCCGCCGTGGCGATTTTACGGGCCAGCGGCCCGAGATCGCCCATGGCCATCAGGCTGTCCGTCGGCCCGCCCTGGGATACCTTGGCCAATTCCTCGCCCTTGGCATCCTTGACGTACCATGTCACTTCCAGCAGCACCTGCTTGGCGGTGCCGGGCATGATCTTGATTTCGCCATCCAGGAAGAAAGCCGGGTTTTCGTCGGTCATGGCAAAGTTTTGCCCGGCCAAAGCCGCCGACATGGCCGAGCGCAGGGCCGAGCCGTCGATATCGCGTGGCGTGGTCAACGGACGGACAAAAACCCGGGTGCGGTTGGCCAGATCGGCGACACCGGCATCGCTGCCGCGAATCAGATCGGAAATCACCGGCGCGCTACGAGCCGCCAGATCGGCATTCATCGCGCCAGGCGTTCCCGCCCCGATGCTCTGGCGGCTTTCCCCCAGCGCCTTGCCGACCGGATTGGTCAAGGTCCAGACCAGGGCGTTGCCGTCCTTGCGTCCGACCAACAGATAACGATCCTTACGGCCCGGCAGCGGCGGGACCAACGAGGCCGGAACTTCTTCCTGCTCCAACGCCTTGATCATTTCCTCGGCCAAACCCGGCATGTCGTCGGCCCGGATCGAAACCGGAGCCAGGGCACGGGGATCATCGATCAGATCGTTGCGGTCGCCCTGCACCCGCTCGAACGGATGGGGCACCGGGCCACAGGCCGACAATCCGCCGACAGCCGACAAGGCAGCCAATCCCATCACCAAAACCCGCGACATCCGCATCCCTTAAGGCCTTTCACTCAGGTCAGGGCACAGCCCACCATACCAATCAGAATGGTAAAACCGATCAGCATCAGAAAATAAGGCATCGCCCGCTCTCCGGCACACAGGACCGGATCAGCGTTCCAAGACGATGACCGACATCAGGCGGCCATAATCCGGGTCACCGCGCAGACTGGTACGGCGGAAGCTGAAGAAGCGGTTTTCCTCGCGGAAGGTGTCGCAAGGCGTGCGGGCGACATCGGCGATGGCCAACAGTCCCAAGCGGCGCGCCACATAACCCGGCAGGTCGAAAAAACAGTGCCCTTCGCGCGGCGACGGCGCAAAGAAGGTATGGTTGTCGGGATCCTGCTCCATGAAAGGCAGCGGGAATTCCGGCCCCACTTCATAGCTGCGCTGGGCAATGCAGGGACCGATGGCGGCAACAATGCGGTTGGCCTTGGCGCCCTGACGGACCATTTCCGCCACGGTGTTGTCCAAGATGCCGCCCAGGGCGCCACGCCAGCCCGCATGGGCGGCACCGATGACGTTGGCCTTGGGATCGGCCAGCAGGACCGGGGCGCAGTCGGCGGTCAGGATGCCCAGCGCCACGCCGGGACGGGTGGTGACCATGGCATCGGCGATCACCTGCTTGGTGGGGTCCCAATCGGGGCCGACCACGGCGACATCGGTGGTATGTTGCTGATGCACCGTCGCCAGAGCCGACAGCGGCAAATCCAACTGCGCCATGGCGCGGGTGCGATTGGTGGTGACGTTTTCGGCCTTGTCCTGCGAACGGTAGCCCATATTGAGGGAACCGTAGATACCTTCGGACACCCCGCCTTCGCGGGTAAAAAAGGCGTGGCGGATACGAAGGACCTCATTCAAGGTCGAAACGGTGATCATTCCGGCAGTCATTGCGGTAATCCAGGCGGAGGGGGCAGCTTGGGGTCGGTCACAGCCAAAACCTTAAATAAATTGCCCATTTCTGATGGGTCTATCAAGCGTCGGCAGGCTTTGGCGATTTCTTCTGATTTATCCAGGGCCGATTTCATCAACCGGACGGCGCGCAACTCAATGCCCAGCGCGCGTAAAAACACCCCTTGCGGGATCACTGCGCTGGTCCTTGCGGGCTGAAAAGCCAGGGAAAGCGCCTGAAAATCCACATGGGCGGTCAGATCGGCCTCGCCGGGCTTGTCCAGCGGCGGGGCAAAAGTATGATGCCGCACAGCCTGCAGGGTATCCCCCACGGCCGAACGATCGTGTCCGTAATCGATGATCAGAGCTGCGCCGCCCTGATCGGCCAGACGCGCCCCCAGACGGGCGGCGATGGCCGCAGCCGACGGATTGATCTCGAAATGCTGGCCGATCTCGGCTTCTGGCGCATCGATCTCGGCCACGGGGCCATCGACAAAGACGAAAGCGTCGCCGTCCAGCCCCACCAACCGTTCATGCCAGCCGTCTTCACGGCGGATATATTGGCGGATCGGCAAAGCGTCGAAAAACTCGTTGGCCACCAGGATCATCGGTCCGGCGGGCAGAGCGTCGATATCGTCATGCCATTGGGGCGCAACCCCGGCAGCGGCCAGGGTTTGCGCCTGACGCTGACGCAGTACCGGACTGGTTTCCACCAGATGCACCCGGATGGCGGCACGGAAATCCGGTACCATGGCCGCCGCACGCAACAGATCAGCCATCAAGGTGCCGCGTCCCGGCCCCAGTTCGGCCAGAATGACAGGACTGGGCTGCCCCATGCTCTGCCACACGATGGCACACCAGAGGCCGATGATTTCGCCAAACATCTGGCTGATTTCCGGCGCGGTGATGAAGTCGCCGGCCTGCCCCAACGGATCGCGGGTCAGGTAATAGCCATGCTGAGGATGGCCCAGCGCCTGGGCCATGAAATCGGCCAAGGACAAGGGGCCATCAGCTTGGATGCGCTGACGCAGGATGTCGGACAGCGGGCTCACGCGGCGGGCGTTTCAGGCTGGGGCGCGGTTTCCGGCAAGGCGGCGCGGGTCCAGGCGAACCAGGCCAGGGCCGCCCCGACGATCACCAGCGGGATCGACAAAAGCTGCCCCATGGTCGCCCCGCCCCACAGAAAGCCCAACTGGGCGTCGGGCTGACGGAAAAATTCCGCCGTGATGCGGCTGAGACCATAGCCCGCCAGAAACACGCCGGAAATCACCCCGGCATGCAGGCGTACCCGCTTACAGCGCCACAGGAAGAACAGCAAAAGCCCCAGCACCAGACCTTCCAGCCCGGCTTCGTAAAGCTGGCTGGGATGGCGCGGAATCGGCCCGCCATGGGGAAAGACCATGGCCCAGGGCAAGTCTTCCGGCGCGGCGCGGCCGAACAACTCGCCATTGACGAAGTTAGCCAGACGGCCAAAGAACAAGCCGATGGGCACCACCGTACAGACCACGTCGCCCACCGCCAGAATGTTCAGGCGATGGCGCAGGCAATAAAGGAAGATGCCCAGAATGACACCCAGCGCCCCGCCATGGAACGACATCCCACCCTGCCAGACCGAAAAAATCTCCAGCGGATGGTCGATATATTGCGGCAGGTTATAGAACAGCACATAGCCCGTGCGTCCCCCCAACACCGTACCCAGGGTGGCCCAGACCAGGAAGTCGTCCACCTGTTCGGCCTGCATGGCGAACGGCGGACGGGCCACCAGCCAGCGCATGTATTTCCAGCCGCCGATCAGGCCGACCAGATAGGACATGGCGTACCAGCGGATCGCCAGCGGACCGACCCGGACGATGACCGGGTCGATATCGGGAAAAGGAATGGCCATGGCGTTACAGATACCGGTCGGGCTGCGACAGATAGCGGGTGACATATTCGGTCACGCCGCTTTCCAGCGAAGTGAAGGGCTTGGAATAACCCGCCGCCCGCAGCCGGTCCATGTTGGCCTGGGTGAAGTACTGATACTTGTCGCGGATATTGACCGGGGTATCGACGTACTTGATGTTGGGTTCCTTGCCCAAGGCGCGATAAACCGCCGAGGCCAGATCCAGGAACGTCCGCGCCTGACCGGTGCCCAGGTTGAACAGACCACTGACCTGGGGATTATCCAAAAGCCACATCATCACATCGACGATATCGCCGACCCAGATGAAGTCGCGCTTCTGCCCACCGTGGGAATAATCGGGACGGTGCGACTTGAACAATTGGGCCGCGGCCCCCGCCTCGGCATGGGGATAGACATGGGCGACGACGCTTTGCTGTCCGCCCTTGTGATATTCGTTGGGGCCGTAGACGTTGAAGAACTTCAACCCCGCCCATTGCGGCGGCAGCGGCTTGCCGTTGGCGATCTTGCGGGCGATCTTGCGGTCGAACAGATGCTTGCTCCAGCCATAGGCGTTGAGCGGCTGCAACATCGACAGGGCGGCGGTGTTGAAATTGTCGTCGAACCCCTGTGTGCCGTCGCCATAGGTGGCCGCCGACGACGCATAGATGATGCGGATCTGATTGCGGGTGCACCAGGCAAACAGCGCCATGGTCAGGTTGAAATTGTTGGTGACGATCAGATCGGCGTTGGTTTCGGTGGTCGCCGAGATGGCGCCCATGTGAAACACCGCCTTGATGCGTTTCTTGTTGGCTTCCAGGAAGTCGAAAATCTGGTCGGGATGAACGATGTCCGACAGTTCGCGCTTGGAGATGTTGCGCCACTTTTCATTGCTGCGCAGACGATCGCAAACCACAAGTTCGCCATCGCCCCGTTGTTCCAGGGCGGCCAGCAGGTTCGAGCCGATGAAGCCGGCTCCGCCGGTGACAACGTACATGGGGGCATCCTTCGCGAAAGGTTGGTGCCCACTTTATAGGCCGAGGTCCGCCCTGCCGCAAGGGGAGGGGCCGAAACAGACAACAAGGGGGCCGACAACCGGCCCCCTTGCCTAAGGGGTTCACGCCCCCTTAACGACGCGCGTAACGGCGCCGCCCATTGGGCGGCGCTTCCTCGAACAGCGAGGTCAATTGCTGCAACATGGTCCCGCCCAGTTCTTCCGGGTCCATGATGGTCACGGCGCGGCGGTAATAGCGGGTGACATCGTGCCCGATGCCGATAGCAGCCAGTTCCACCGCCCCGACCGATTCGATCCAGGCGATGACATCGCGCAGATGGCGTTCCAGATAGCTGCCGAGATTGGCCGACAAGGTGGAATCATCGACCGGCGCACCATCGGAAATGACCATCAGGATGCGCCGCTGTTCGGCCCGCGAACACAGACGGGTATGGGCCCACATCAGGGCTTCGCCGTCGATGTTTTCCTTCAAGATGCCTTCGCGCAGCATCAGCCCGAGATTTTTGCGGGCGCGCCGCCAGGGCATGTCGGCGGCTTTATAGACGATGTGGCGCAGATCGTTCAGCCGTCCGGGACGGGCGGGCTTACCCTCGGCAGTCCATTTTTCGCGCGATTGACCGCCCTTCCAGGCCCGGGTGGTAAAGCCCAGGATTTCCACCTTGACCCCACAGCGTTCCAAGGTGCGGGCCAGGATATCGGCGCTCATGGCGGCAACCGAGATGGGACGCCCGCGCATGGACCCGGAATTGTCGATCAGCAGGCACACCACCGTATCGCGGAAATCGGTGTCTTTTTCCTGCTTGAACGACAGGCTTTGCGTCGGGTTGGTGACGACGCGGGCCAGACGCCCGGCATCCAGCAGCCCTTCCTCCAGATCGAAGTCCCAGGACCGGGTCTGCTTGGCCATCAAGCGGCGTTGCAGGCGGTTGGCCAGACGGCTGACCACCCCTTGCAGATGCACCAATTGCTGGTCCAACTGGGCGCGCAGATGATGCAATTCTTCGGGCTCGCACAAATCCTCGGCGGCAACCACCTGATCGAAGGCAGTGGTATAGGCCTGATAGGGTTTGTCGATCTCGCCAAACTGATTGTGCGTCGGGTCAGGACGATTGCGCGACGGCCCGCCCGCTTCTTCCGAGCCATGGCCCGGCACGATCATGCTGTCGCCGTCTTCGTCGTCGGCTTCCTGCCCGCCCGAGCTTTCGGCTTCGCCCATGGCGGTGTCGCCGTCGCCGTCCGACGGGCTGGAACTGCCTTCACTGGATTTGGACTGTTCATCCGGCCCCGACTGCGCCCCTTGGGCGTCGCGGCTTTCGGCGTCGTCTTCCTCCTGCTCCAGGATTTCCTGGTTTTCCTCGATGTCCAGGGCGGCGATCAGATCGCGCAGACAACGGGTGAACTTGTCCTGGTCGTTCAGCAAGTCAGCCAGCGACACCAGGGTCTTGCCCACCTTGTCAGCCAGGAACGGCCGCCACATTTCCACCGCGCCCTGTGCCGAGGGCGGAACCGCCTGGCCGGAAAAGGCTTCACGCGCCAGCAGACGCACGATTTCCGACAGCGGAGCCTGATCGCGTTCGGTCACCGCGCCGTAGCCTTCGGCCTTGTAACGGGATTCCAGCAACGCCGACAGGTTCTTTTCCATGCCCGGCATCTGCCGCCCGCCCAAGGCTTCGACGCGGGCCTGGGCAACGGCGTTATAGATGTCCTTGGCATCCTGGGCATGGGGCATACGGCGATTGTGCAGCGCCTCGTCATGGAAGCGCAGGCGGCAGGCCACGGCGTCGGCGGCACCGCGCAGACGCACCAGATCCTCGACGGTGAACTGGCGCGACGGCGACGGCAAGCGCACCGTATCGCCGCGCACGGCGGCACCGGCGCCGGGGGCGTAAGCCACCGTCACTTCCGGCCGACCGGCGATGGCGCGCACCACACCAGTGGTGGCCCGTTTCGCCAGTTCGGCGGGAGCTTCCTCCTGCCGACCTAAGGGGCGCTGTTCGGTCACGTCAGCCAACCACCGCGCGGGCCAAGCTTTCCGGCAGTTCGGCGCCGAAGCAGCGCTGATAATATTCCGCCACCAAGGGACGTTCGGTTTCGTCGCACTTGTTCAGGAAGGTCAGGCGGAAGGCAAAACCGACATCGCCGAAAATCTTGGCGTTTTCCGCCCAGGTCAGCACGCTGCGCGGGCTCATCACCGTCGAGATATCGCCATTGATGAAGCCACTGCGGGTCAGATCGGCGACGCGCACCATGTTGCTGACCGTTTCCTGACCTTTGGCATCGGAATAACCGTCGATCTTCGACAGCACGATGTTCACTTCGGCGTCATGTTCCAGATAATTCAGGGTGGCGACGATGTTCCAACGGTCCATCTGGCCCTGATTGATCTGCTGGGTGCCGTGATAAAGGCCGGTGGTGTCGCCCAGGCCGATGGTGTTGGCGGTCGAGAACAGACGGAACGCCGGATGGGGGCGAATAACCCGGTTCTGATCCAGCAGCGTCAGCTTGCCTTCCACTTCCAGAATGCGCTGGATGACGAACATCACATCAGGGCGGCCCGCGTCGTATTCGTCGAACACCAGGGCGGTCGGATGCTGCAAGGCCCAGGGCAGAATGCCTTCGCGGAATTCGGTGATCTGCTGACCGTCCTTCAAGACGATGGCGTCCTTGCCGATCAGGTCGATACGGCTGACATGGCTGTCCAGGTTGATGCGGATGCAAGGCCAGTTCAGGCGCGCCGCCACCTGTTCGATATGGGTGGATTTACCGGTGCCATGATAGCCCTGGATCATGACGCGACGGTTAAAGGCAAAACCCGCCAGGATCGCCATGGTGGTGTCATGGTCGAACAGATAGCTCTCGTCCTTTTCCGGCACATGCTCGCTGCCCTGGCTGAAGGCCGGGACCATCATGTCGGTGTCCAGGCCGAAGACATCGCGCACCGACAGCTGAATATCGGGCAGGGCCAAGGGGTGGTCCGAAGCCTGGGGAGAGGTGGCGCTGTAATCGGTCATTTGAAGGTCTGTTCCGGCATCTGGCGGGACGTTGCGCCCCGCAGGTTGAATCCAATCGTTTGGTCCATGATGGCTCAGGCGCTCAGACTTTGCATCAAGGTCTGATAGGCCTGTCCGATCTGCTTGAACCGTTCTTCGGCGTTTTTGTCGCCGTTGTTGGCATCGGGATGATGCAGTTTGCACAATTCCTTATAGCGGGCCTTGACCCGTTCCGAGGTCAGCGGGGCCTGCAAATCCATCACGCGCATCGCCGCTTCCTCGGGCGAGGCGGGACCGGGCCGCTCATGCGGCTTTTGCCACATATCCTCTTCAAAGACGTGAAACGGATCCTTGACCCGTTCGGGGTTGAAGCGCCACCGTCCGCCGCTGCCAATATGCCCCAAGGGCCAGGTCGGGCGCTGCCAGGTGGTGTCGAACCGCACCATGTCCTCGATCTCTTCCGGCGGAAGACCGGCATAATAATCCCATGCCTGGTTGTAAGCCCGGACGTGATCCAGGCAGAACCAGTAATATTCGCTCAAACTGTCGCGGGATTTGGGTGCGCGGAATTCACCGCCCTGGGTGCATCCGGGATGATCACAGGGCCGGGAGGGCCGTTTTTCCTTCTCGTCAGGCGGCCAAAATTTCCGTGAATGTCCGTTCATGATGACACACTATGCTTGAACCGGCGGAGGGCTGGCAACCCCAGCCCACCCCAAACCGGCCCCTTTTCCCAATTTTTCCAGGAGAGTTGACCGCCATGACCGTGCGCGCCCAGATCGAGACCCTGCTGCAGCAAGGGCTGACGCCGACCCATCTTGCCATTGTCGATGAATCGCAGCGCCATGCCGGCCATGCCGGAGCCAACCCCGAGGGCGAAAGCCATTTCCACATTGAAATTGTGTCGCCCCAGTTCGAAGGCAAGACCCGCGTCGCCCGTCAACGTCTGGTTTACGACCTTCTGGCGGAGCTGATGAAGACCCGCATCCATGCCTTGTCCCTGGCCACCTTCGCACCGTCGGAAGTGAAACAATAAAGCCAAGCTTCCCGCATTGCGCGCCCGATATGACCTAAGGCATATCCCGGTATGCGGTTAAACGCCTTTCGGACTATTGGAGAAAGGAGCGGAAACAAGGTGTTATGAACCAACGCTGTTCCGTGGTGCCAGGATCGAAAAGGACAGGCTTTCGATCCTAGAAGCAACACTTCAACCCGCGGAACGACAGGAGGGAACAATGCCGATGTCCGCGAGTACCTTGCTCAACCGAAACGTGACGATTTCCGGACGGCGCACCAGCATGAAGCTGGAGCCGGATATGTGGGATGCGCTGGAAGAAATCTGCCGCCGTGAAGACCGCACCGTGCATGACGTCTGCACGATGATTTCCGAACGGCATATGGGCAACAATCTGACGGCGGCGATTCGCGGGTTCATTTTGAACTATTTCCGCGCCGCCGCCACCGACGACGGCCATGCCCGCGCCGGTCACGGCCGCACCCCCATCAGCGTCACCCTGGCCGCGCGCATGCGCCACGACCGCCAGCCCATGGCCCTGGGGGCCCGCTGAACATCCAATAAAGGGCGTTCCCGCCCCTTCTGATACGCCCGTATCTGAGACAGCATAAGCTGATCGCAGATACGGGCGCTTTCATTTGCAGGCCCCGCCATGGCGGCCCATAGCGAACTTGGGTATGCCCCGCGCTTGCGATACAAATGACTTATCTTTGATCTGCATTCCTCTGAGTCATCTGCGGATCACTCAGCCAACCCCGGCCTTTAAACCTTCATCGGCTCCAGCATCGGCAGGGTCCATGGCGTGGGGTGCGCGATCAGGCGGGCGTAATCTTCGGCGGGCAAGGGACGGCTGAAGTAAAAACCCTGGCATTCGTCGCAGCCGTGACTGCGCATGAAGCGCAGTTGTTCGGCGGTTTCCACCCCCTCGACATTGACCTTAGCGCCGATGCCATGGCCCAGATTGATGATGGCCTTGACGATGGCCGCATTGTCGGGGTGCAAACCGATATCGGTGACAAAGCTGCGATCGATCTTCAGTTTATCGACCGGGAACCGCTTCAGATAGTTCAGCGACGAATAGCCGGTGCCGAAATCATCGATCGAAATGGTCAGCCCCAGCGCCCGCAGGTCTTTAAGGATTTCCACCGAATAATCGAAATTGGTCATGGCGATGGTTTCGGTGATTTCCAGCTGCAACAGCCTGGGATCGACACCGGTCTGGATGATCACATCCTTGATGGACGCCAACAAATCATGATGACGGAACTGCGCGGGCGACAGATTGACCGCGACGCGCAACGGCGCCAGGCCGGCCTTTTGCCACTCGACGATCTGCTGACAGGCGCGCTGCAACACCCAGCGCCCCAGCGGGAAAATCAGTTCAGTCCGTTCCGCGATGGGAATGAACATGCCCGGCGCGATGGGACCCCGCTCCGGGTGATACCAGCGGATCAGGGCTTCCGACCCGGTAATCTGCCCAGTGCGCAGATCGACCTGGGGCTGATAGAACAGCGTCATCTGATCGGTGCCCAGGGCGTGGCGCAGATCGCGCTCGATGGCTTTACGCCGCTGCACTTCCTCATCCATTTCGGCGACAAAGAAGTGATAGCGGGCGCGGCCCTCGCTCTTGGAACGGTAAAGCGCCAGATCGGCGTTTTTCAGCAGCGTTTCGGCATCCAGCCCATCTTCGGGGAACATGGTGACGCCGATGCTGCACGACGCGATGACCTCGTTCTCGTCCAGGCTGAAGGGCTCGGCGATCGAAGACAGAATGCTTTCAGCCACCGTGCTGGCCCCATCAGCCCCGGCCAGATTGGTCACCACCACGGCGAATTCGTCACCCCCCAGACGGGCCACGGTGTCGGTTTCGCGCACGCAACGCCCCAGCCGCTTGGCCACCGCCCGCAGCAGCAGATCGCCGACATGATGGCCCAAGGTGTCGTTGACGTCCTTGAACTTGTCCAAATCCAGCAACAGCAGGGCTACCCCGTTTTCGCCGCGCCGGGCCTGGGCCAGGGCGGAACGCAGCCGGTCCTGGAACAAGACCCGGTTAGGCAGATCGGTCAGACTGTCGTGATGGGCCAAATGATGGATGCGCCGCGCCGCCTGCTTGCGTTCGGTCACGTCGCGCCCCAACACCACCAGCCCCTTGCGGCTGCCGTCGGGATTGAACAGCGGCGTCTTCAACATGTCGAAGATCTTTTCGCTGCCATCGGGCAACGGGATGATCTGCTCATAGACCACCGGACGGGCATTGTTCCAGGCGTCTTCGTCGGTGTCTTGGGTCGCCAGCAGAAAGCGTTCGTAAAGCGGAGTGCGCGCCGCCAGTTCGGGCGCGGTCATGCCATTGTATTCGACCCCATTCAGGCGAAACAGATCGACATAGAAATCATTGGCGACACGCCAGCGCCCTTCCCCGTCCTTGAAACAGACGATATCGGGCAAGGCATTGATCAGGGTGGACAGCCATTCCTTTTGCACGCGGATTTCCGCTTCCGCCGCCTTGCGTTCGGAAATGTCGTGGGCAATGGCGACATGCATGGCCTTGCCGCCAAACACCATGTCGCTGACCGACAATTCGATGGGAAAAGCCTCGCCGTCCTTACGTCGGCCCAGAGCTTCGCTACGGCGGCCGGAAAACCGATCCAGCGCCGCCGAACCACCCGCCGACAGGCCAGACAGTTCGGGGATCAAAAGCCCTACCGACTTGCCCGCCATCTCGGACGGAGGATGACCGAATATCCATTCGGCGGCGGGATTGTAGGCGTCGATCACCCCTTGGTCATCAAAGCTGATGATGGCGTCGGCGGTGTTATCAACAATGGCACTGATCAGTTGGTCGCTGAACCGCTGGCCGCTTTTACCGGCCCAAACCTGGGCGACGCGGGACTGACGGCGCAGAATTTGTTCCCGCAGACTTTCCGCCAGATCGGAAATCTGCAACAGGCACCGCCGCTGGCCGTCTTGCTCCAGCGGTTTGACCACCACCATCTGACGGGTCGGTTCGCCATGGTTGACGCTGTAGGCCAACGGCAGAAACGGCTTGCCGGGCGGGGCTGACAGGATCGATGACATGCCTTGGTCCAGGGCGTCGGCCACAGCGCGCGATACCCGATCGCCCTGTTCGGCCAGCATATCGCGCCAATCCCGTCCCAGGGCCTGATCGGCGGGGATACCGGATTGACGGGCCATCCACCCGTTCCACAGCACCAACCGCCCCGCTTGATCGACAAGGGCGAGGCCGAAATCGCTGGCGTCCAGGATGGACTGAAGGATGACGTGAAAAGACATCCATGCACTCTATTTCCAGACC
>JASLCK010000169.1 GCA_030151865.1 Rhodospirillaceae bacterium
CAAAGGCGGCGGCATTGCCGCCCGGACGGTCAGCCCCGGCGGGAGCCTTGGCGTCGAACAGCAGCCAATCGGCGACATCGGCATAGGCTTGGGCGGCATCCAGATCAGCCGCCGAGGAAATCCCCAAGGCTTTGATCACCGGCATGCCGAATTCCAGGCGAATGGCTTCGATCCGCTCCGGACTTTCCGAGCCATGCATCTGAAACATATCCAGACGCAGGTTGTTCATCACATCTTCCAAAAAGGCGTCATCGGGATTGACGAACAAGCCAACCCGTTTGACGTCTTCCGGCACGAATTCCAGCACTTCCGCCGCCCGTTCAATGGTCAGATTGCGGGGACTTTTGGCGAAGAAGACGACCCCCAGGAAATCGGCACCGGCGTCAATGGCGGCATCCACCATGTCCTCGTCGGTAAGGCCGCAAATCTTAACCTGGACAGGCTTCTTAGCCATCAGGCAGCGTCCTTCAACTCATCCTGGATCATCCGTGCCGCCTGGGCCGGATCATCGGCGGTGGTGATGGGACGACCAATCACCAAATAATCGGCCCCCTTGGCCATGGCCTGAGCCGGGGTCAAAATGCGCTTTTGGTCATTGGCTGCCGACCAGGCCGGACGAATGCCAGGGATCACCAGCTTGATGTCCGGCCCCAACAGAGCCCGCAGTCCTTCGACCTCGTGCGGGGAACAGACGATACCGTCCACGCCCGCTTCCTGGGCCAAGGCGGCCAGGCGCCGCACCTGATCTTCCACCGGACCGGGCACGCCGATGCTGGGAAGCTCGGCTTGGCTCATGCTGGTCAACACCGTGACCGCCAAAATCAGTGGACGCTTGATCCCCAGCTTGGCCGAAGTTTCCCCCGCCGCATCCATGGCGGCGCGCATCATCTCGGCCCCGCCGATAGCGTGTAGCGTGGTCATGGCCGGGGCCAGCGATACCACGGAACGGATCGCGCCCGCCACAGTGTTGGGAATGTCGTGGAATTTCAGGTCCAAAAACAGCGGCAGACCGCAGGCGGCGACGGCACGCACGCCTTCAGACCCGTTGGCGGTGTGGAATTCCAACCCGACTTTCAGGCCCCCCACCAGCCCATCCAGGCGGCGGGCCATGGTCACGGCGGCGGCGGTATCGGTGGTGTCGAGAGCACAGAAGACGGGATTGGTCATGGCAGAACGGTCATGTCTCCGGAGGAGGGAGGAGGAGCAACAGCAGCACCAACGCGCAGATCAGCCAATTCCCGTTCCAGGGCGGCGACCCGACGACGCTGGCCGCGTGCGGCCGCTCGGGCTTTTAGCGTGCCTGTACCCGCCAACACAAGACCGGAAAGCAATCCGATCAGCAGCGGCCCCAACACGGTCAGATAAGCGGGCAGAGTCAGGCCTTCGTCAAAAGGCCACAGCCCCAGCACGGCATCCTGCCGGTTGGACAGAGCGAAGACAACGACGACGACGGCCAGCGGCAGGCCGATCAGCCAGCTGAGAATCCGCACCCGCCCCTCCTGAAAACCGGCTTACTTGCCAAGGTTGAGACGTTCGCGCAGTTGCTTGCCAGTCTTGAAAAACGGCACGGCCTTTTCCGACACATCGACGGATTCGCCGGTGCGGGGGTTGCGGCCCTGGCGGGCATCGCGACGTTTGACCGAAAATGCGCCGAAACCGCGCAACTCGACACGGTCGCCGCGCGACAGCGCCCCGGCGATTTCGTCGAAAATGGTGGTCACAATGCGTTCCACGTCACGCTGGTAGAGGTGAGGGTTCAACTCCGCCAGACGGGCAATCAGCTCCGACTTGGTCATGGGGCTCCAGCTTCCTTAAAGCAGATGGCTGCCGAACACCATAAGAGCCTGCCAAAGCAAAGCCCCAGCGTCAAGATAAGCCTTTATGATAGCTAGGGTTTTTCAAAAAACGCACAGGATTTGGGCGTTCCTTGGCGGCAAAGTCCGCCCGAAAGGCGGAAAATCGCCTGCAAAAAGAAAAACGCCCCCGGATTTCTCCGGGGGCGTTTCTTGGCTTAAAGCTTTCGTCTGGCGACTTACTTGTCGTCGGACTGGGCCTTTTCGCGGAAGGCAGCGCCGAGGATGTCGCCCAGCGAAGCGCCCGAATCGGACGAACCGAATTCGGCCATCGCCTGCTTTTCTTCCTCGATCTCACGCGCCTTGACCGACAGGGTGACCTTGCGGGTGGCCTTGTCGATGGCGGTGATCTTGGCGTCAACCTTTTCGCCGACGGCGAAGCGTTCGGGGCGCTGATCGCCACGATCGCGAGCCAGTTCGGCCTTGCGGATGAAGCCGCTGAGACCGTCGACGGTCACTTCCAGACCGTTTTCGGTGACGGCGGTGACGGTGGTGGTGACCACGTCGCCCTTCTTCACGTTGGCGATCGCTTCCTTGAACGGATCGGCACCGAGCTGCTTGATGCCCAGGCTGATGCGTTCCTTTTCCACGTCGACGTCAAGCACCTTGGCCTTGACGATATCGCCCTTCTTGAAGTCGGCAATGGCCTGCTCGCCCGAACGTTCCCAGTCCAGGTCGGACAGGTGAACCATGCCGTCGATGTCGCCCGACAGGCCAATGAACAGACCGAATTCGGTGATGTTCTTGACTTCGCCTTCGACTTCCGAGCCCACCGGGAACTTCTCGAGGAAGCCTTCCCACGGGTTGGACATGGTCTGCTTCAGACCCAGGCTGATGCGGCGCTTCTGAGCATCCACGTCCAGCACCATGACTTCGACTTCCTGAGAGGTCGAAACGATCTTGCCGGGGTGAACGTTCTTCTTGGTCCAGGACATTTCCGAGACGTGCACCAGACCTTCGACGCCGGCTTCCAGCTCCACGAAGGCGCCGTAGTCGGTGATGTTGGTCACGCGGCCGACGAACTTGGCGTTCACCGGATACTTGGACTCGACACCTTCCCACGGATCGGCTTCAAGCTGCTTGATGCCCAGGCTGATGCGCTGGGTTTCCGAGTTGAAGCGGATGACCTGCACCTTGACGGTCTGACCGATGTGCAGAGCTTCCGACGGGTGGTTGATGCGCTTCCAGGCGATATCGGTGACGTGCAGCAGGCCGTCCACACCACCCAGATCGACGAAAGCGCCGTAATCGGTGATGTTCTTGACGACGCCTTCCAGCACCTGGCCTTCCTTCAGGCTCTCGATCAGCTCGGAGCGCTGTTCGGCGCGGGTTTCTTCCAAGACGGCGCGGCGCGAGACAACGATGTTGCCGCGCGAACGGTCCATCTTCAGGATCTGGAACGGCTGCGGGGTGCCCATCAGCGGACCGATGTCGCGCACCGGACGGATGTCCACCTGGCTGCCCGGCAGGAACGCCACGGCGCCCGACAGGTCGACAGTGAAGCCACCCTTGACGCGGCCGAAGATCACGCCGTTGACGCGCTGGTTGTCCTGGAAAGCCTTTTCAAGCTGGGTCCAGGCTTCTTCGCGGCGAGCCTTTTCACGGCTCAGCATGACTTCGCCGTTCTTGTCTTCGTAGCGTTCGACGAAGACTTCGACTTCGTCGCCGGCCTTGATATCGGCGGGACGGCCCGAAGCGGCAAATTCCTTGAGCGGGATACGGCCTTCAGACTTCAGGCCGACATCGATCACCGCATAATCGCCATCAACTTCGACGACGGTGCCCTTAACGACAGAGCCTTCGAAGGCGGCGCTTTCGCCGAACATTTCGTCCAGCAGAGCGGCGAAATTCTCAACCGCGAGTTCAGTATTGGTCATTGTAAACTTAGTCCTTTCAACAATCTTACGGGCCTGCCGGTTGGATCCGGCGGTCTTCGGCGCAACAAACGAACATTGCCGCTCCCCCGCCGAGGGGAACGGCCTCCGCCGCTTCACGCGGCCAGTTTCGTCAACTGGCGGAGCGTCGCTGGGAGATGATCTTGGCGGCAGCGGCAAAAGCCGCATCCGCATCCAGCTCCGACGTATCCAGCACCACCGCATCGGCGGCGGGAACCAGCGGAGCCACGCTGCGCGCACTGTCGCGCGCGTCGCGTTCCTTCATATCTTGAAGGACGCGTTCTCGTATAGCGGTTTCGCCCTTGTCAAGCAACTCTTTCAGACGCCGTTCCGCCCGCTTTTCCAGGCTGGCGGTGACAAACAGCTTCACATCGGCGTCGGGGCACACCACCGTACCGATATCGCGCCCATCCAACACCGCGCCGGGAGCCTGATGAGCGTAGGTGCGCTGGAACTCCAACAATACGGTCCGCACCACCGGAATAGCCGCCACCTTCGACGCCGCCGACCCCGCTTTCTCTTCGCGCAGTGCCGGATCGGCAAAGCTGGCCGGGTCCAAAGACCGCGCCGCCGCTTCCGCCGCCACGGGATCTGCCGGATCCTGCCCAGCGCGTAGCACCGCCATGCCAACAGCCCGATAGATCAGCCCGGTATCCAGGTAATTCAGTCCGAATTCACGGGCGACGCGACGGGCCAAAGTTCCCTTGCCCGCTGCCGCCGGGCCATCGATGGCGATAATCATGGTTGTGATTCCTAATATGTTT
>JASLCK010000184.1 GCA_030151865.1 Rhodospirillaceae bacterium
CCGAGATGGGCGACAAGACCCAGGTGGCGACGGTGGCTTTGGCCGCGCAGTTCCATGACTTCTTTGGCGTGGTGGCTGGCACCACGGTGGGGATGATGCTGGCCAATGTGCCGGTCATCTATTTGGGTGGCCGCTTTGCCGACAAACTGAACCCCAAGGTGGTGCATGTGGTGGCGGCGCTGATCTTCCTGGCGCTGGGGCTTTTGGCCCTTTACACCGCCATCACCGGCGCATCCTTGTTGGGATAAGGCGTTCAGGCGGTGGCGGTGAAGCGCTCGCGGTAATCCTGGGGGGTGACCCCCAGATGCCGCACGAAGGCGCGGCGCATGGCTTCCGGGGTGGAAAAGCCCACTTTTGCTGCCACCACCCCGATGGGATCGGGGCTGCCGAGCGCACCCCGCGCCGCATCGACGCGGGCGCGTTCGACAAAACGGCCCGGCGGGATACCGATTTCCGACAGAAACACCCGTGAAAAATTGCGCGGGCTCATGGCGACCCGCTCGGCCAGATCGGGCACCGCCATGGGGTGGTCCAGATTGTCCAAAATCCAGCCCTGCACCGTCCTGATCGGTGCGGTGCGCGCCATCTGCCCCAGCAAATGGGCGGAAAACTGGCTTTGTCCGCCAGACCGGCGCAGATACAGAACCAGATTGCGGGCGATCTCCAGGGCGATGGCGGGGCCGCAATCTTCTTCGACCAAAGCCAAGGCCAAGTCCATACCCGCCGTCACCCCGGCCGAGCTGTAGAACGGGCCGTCCTTGATCCAGATAGCGTCGGGTTCCACCTGCAAGGCCGGATAACGTTCGGCCAGCAAGGCTGCGCTGCGCCAGTGGGTGGTAACGCGTCGCCCATTCAGTAAACCGGCGCGGGCCAGGGCGAAGGTGCCGGTGCAAACCGACGCAATACGCCGCGCCCGACCGGCCTGCGCGGCGATCCAGGCCACGGCCGGACGATGATCGGCCAAAGCGTGGATGCCCGCTCCGCCCACGACCATCAAGGTGTCGCAAGGAATTTCCGTGTTGCCGTCATCCAGCGTGCCATCAGCCACAATCCGCAACCCGCCGGAGCTGGTGACGATCCGCTCGGGATTGGGCGATAGAATGCGGATGCGGTACCGCAAGGTGGTGCTGTCGCCGCTTTCGCTCAGGAAACGGTTGGCCTGGGCGAAGACTTCCTGCGGGCCGGTCAGATCCAGGGACTGGAAACGGTCGAAGGTGATCAGATCGATCAGACGCGCCTGTGCTGTTTCAGGCAGGGTGGTGGATGCGGAATCGGTGCAGGCAAACATGGCGTCACCATAGGGCAGCTTGGGGCGATGGTCTGATCAGACCATGATCCGTTCCTTTGGCACAATGACAACGGACACGCACTTTCTGCCAAAGACGGCTTGGCCGTTTACGGCAAAGAAAAACCCCTCTTCTCTCTCCCCTTGTCGGGCAAGGGAAAGAGAAGAGGGGCCCGCTTCGCCCCGGCTCTGGACTTCCGGGGCAAAGTGACGGAATCAGACGCCCAGCTTATCGCGCAGGGTGTAGTACCACGACCCCAGCACCGACAGCGGCACCCGCAACGCCTTGCCGCCGGGGAAGGGCAGGCAGGGCAGAGCGGCAAAGACGTCGAAGCGCTCGGCCTGATGGCACACCGCTTCGGCCAGCAGGCGGCCCAACAGATGGGTGGTGGTGACGCCATGCCCGCTGTCGCCGTGCGAGAAATAGACATTGGTGCCGATCCGCCCAATGTCGGGGATGCGGGTCAGGGTCAGGGCAAAATTGCCGCTCCAGGCGAAGTCGATCTTGACGTCCGCCAGTTCGGGGAAGGTTTTGGCCATGTTGGGGCGGATCTTGCCTTCGATGCTGGCCGGATCGGACCCGCCGTAAACCACGCCGCCGCCGTAGAGGATGCGGTTGTCGGGGGTGCGGCGGAAATAGTCGAGGATGTAGTTATGATCCTCGACACAGAAATTGCGCGGCAGCAGCCGTTGGGCCAGATCGCCGGGCAGCGGTTCGGTGGCGATCACCTGAGTGGACACCGGCATGGTGTGGTCGGCGATTTGGGGCAGCACTTCGCCCGCCATATAGGCGTTGCCGCACACCAGCACATAGCCAGCCGTAACCGCGCCTTGGGCGGTGACGATGCGGGGGCGCGGCCCCTGCTCGATGCGGACGACTGCCGATCCTTCATGGATGACGCCGCCCTTGGACTCGAACGCCGCCGCTTCGCCCAGCACCAGATTCAAGGGGTGCAGGTGACCGCCCAAATGGTCGATCAAGCCGCCGATATAGCGGTCGCTTTTGACGATGCCGGGCAGGCCGGAAGGATCGACGATTTCCAGCCCGGTATGGCCGTGGCGTTCCCAGGTGCGCTTTTCATGTTCCAGATTGCGGATTTGCTTGTGGGTGAAGGCCGCCAGGAACCCGCCATCCATCAGATCGCAGGCGATGTCATAGGTTTTGACCCGCTCGCGGATGATGGCCCCGCCTTCCAGGGCCATGGCCCCCAAGGCCCGTTCGGCATCGACGCCATAGCGTTCGCGGATGGTGTCGAGATCGCGGCTGTAGCCGTTGACGATCTGCCCGCCATTGCGGCCCGACGCGCCGAAGCCGACGCGGGCGGCTTCCAGCACGACCACCTTAAGGCCGCGTTCGGCCAGATGCAGGGCCGCTGAAATGCCGGTGAACCCGGCCCCGACGACGCAGACATCGGCCACGACCTCGCCGGTGAGCGGCGGGCGGTTGGGGGAGGCCAAGGCGGTGGCGGCGTAATAGGACGGCGCATGCGCCACCGGTTCCGCCGCAGCCCCGCCCCGGCTGGGGGCGGGAAACTGGATAACGCTCATGATCAGACGTTCCGCAGGTAAGCGTCGTATTCGACGTCGGTGACACGCAGGCGGAATTCGTTCAGTTCCTGCTTCTTACAGGCAGTGTACAGGCGCTGATATTCCGGCCCCAGATATTCGGCGATGAATTCCGAGACTTCGAACAGTTCGATGCCGTCGTCCCAGTTGACCGACAGGCGTTCAAATTCCTCGGCGTCTTCCGAATACATCTGGGTGGCCGGTTCGACCTGGTGGGAAATACCGTAATGCGCCCCGGCCAGCATGGTCGCCATGGCCAGATAGGGGTTGCAGTCGGCGCCCGAAACGCGGTGTTCGATGCGGGTTGCCGGTTCGCTGGCGGTGATCAGGCGCACGGCGGCGTTGCGGTTGTCATAACCCCACGAGGCATAAAGCGGCGCATGCACGCTGTGGGTCAGGCGGCGGTAGGAATTGGCGTGCGGGGCAAAGATCGCCATGCTTTCGCCCATGGTGCCGACCAGACCGCCGACGGCATGGCGCATCATGTCGCTGCCGCGTCCATCCTCGCTTGAAAAGATGTTGTGGCCCTTGTGGTCCAGCAGGCTGAAATGCACATGCATGCCGCTGCCGGCGCGGTCGCCATAGGGCTTGGCCATAAAGGTGGCGTCCAGGCCATGGCGGTGCGCCACGCCCTTGACCACGCGCTTCAGCATGACGGCGTGATCGGCGGCCTTCATGGCGTCGGACACATGCTTCAGGTTGATTTCATACTGACCGGGGCCGTTTTCACGCAAGGTAGCGTCGGCGGGAATGCCCTGGAGCTTGCAAATGCGCGAGATGTCCGACAGCAGACCTTCAAATTCATGCAATTCGGCGATGGACAGAACCTGGGTCTGCCACCCCTGCCACCGGCCCGAACGCGAGTTCGGCGGGCGCACCGGATCGGTGGCCGAACGATGCGGATCGATCAGATAGAATTCCAATTCGGCGGCGACCACCGGGGTCAGGCCGCTTTCCTTATAGCGGTTCAACACCTTGCCCAGGATGGCACGGGGATCGGCGTAAAAGGGCATGCCCGGCGCCGACTGCATGGTCAGCATGACCTGGGCGGTGGGGCGTTCCAGCCACGGCACCGGGGCCAGGGTGCCCATCACCGGCATACAGATGCCGTCAGGATCGCCGGTGCCGACCGCCAGACCGGCTTCGTCCACATCGCGGCCCCAAATATCGAGCGCCAGCACCGAACGGGGCAGGGCCAGACCGTTGGTCAAAACATCGTCGGCACGTTCGTGGGGGATCCATTTGCCGCGCGTCACGCCGTTCACATCGACGATGAACGCCTCCAGCACTTCGATTTCCGGATATTCGGCCAGAAAGGGAGTAAGCGCATGCTCAAGACTGGATTGGTTCTGCATTTAATTCACCATTTCCTGCAAAGAACTTCTTCAAGCCTGTCATCTCTGCCGCCTGGGAACGGGGCGCAACTTTCCAGCGACCGCCGCCGTTACCACGAGGCCGAGCGTATGATTCTCGTGATCATAATTAAAGAACAGGGCCAGGGACGATCGGGCGTTTTTGGCCGTACAAGTCACCTTTTGGCCTACTCAGGTTTCCACAACGTGATCACATTTACAACCCCCTTATTCAAAAAACGCGGATCAGGGTTGCGCATGTTATCCCGGTTGCAAGCCCCAGGCCATGGCGAAAGGGGCGGTTTTCCGCCTTTTTGCCCAAATTTGCCCAGGCTCTGGGCAGGGGCTGCTTAAAAAATAGTTAGGCACTGCCTGCCGTGCAGACAATTATTTTAAGGCATAAAAAAACATACGGGTGCGGTGCAGCAAAGTTGCGATAAACTTTGTGGGGAATATACTTTCACCAACACTTTTTTTGTTGGACGTTCGTCAGGTTCAGGCATGCGTATCGATGTGCAGTTCCGCGACCGGGTCGGCATCGCCCAGGAAATCCTGGCATTGCTGGCTCAGCGCCGGTTGAACGTGACCGCGGTCGAGGTCACGCCCCCCCATATCTTCATTGACGCCCCGGCCCTGACGGCCGAAGCCTGGCGCGGCCTGCATCAGGCGTTGCTGGCGGTCGAAGGGGTGCAATGGGCGGGGGGCGTCGATATCTTGCCCGGTGCCCGGCAACGGCTGCATCTGGACGCATTGCTGGCGGCCATGGCCGATCCGGTGCTGTTGGTCGATGTCCAGGGCGTGGTGCTGATCGGCAATGCCGCCGCCGCCCAAGCCGCCGGTCTGGACGACAAGGCGTTGCCCGGTCTGGCGCTGTCTACCCTGTTTGCCGATCCGGCCCTGCACGAGGAATTGGTGCAGAACGGTTTCCATTCCCCGCCGCGCGAAGTGCCGTTGCGTGGGCGTCCGTTCCAGTTGGACGTCACCCCGGTGATGGGGGACGGTCAGGCGGCGGGCGGTTTGCTGACCTTGTACGCGCCGACCCGGCTGGGCGGGCGCATGCATGGGCTGCATCAGTCGCCGGGTTTTGACGGCATTTTAGGGTCCTCGCCGCCCATGCGCGAGATGAAGGCCCGCGCCGCCCGCGTCGCCGCCCTGGATGCGCCGTTGCTGATCCTGGGGGAAACCGGCACCGGCAAGGAGTTGATCGCCCAGGCCTGCCATCAGGCCAGCCCACGCCGGGCCGCGCCGTTTTTGGCCCTGAACTGCGCCGCCATGCCGGAAAATCTGGCGGAAAGCGAACTGTTCGGTTACGCCAGCGGCGCTTTTACCGGGGCGCAGCGGGGCGGCAAGCCGGGCCTACTGGAAATGGCCGACAAGGGTACGGTCTTTCTCGACGAAATCGGCGAGATGTCGCCCTATCTCCAAGCCAAGCTGCTGCGCTTTTTGAATGACGGCAGCTTTCGCCGCGTCGGCGGCGACCGCGAATTGAAGGTCGATGTGCGTATCATCAGCGCCACCCACCGCGATCTGGGGCGCATGGTGGGCGAAGGCCGCTTCCGCGAGGATTTGTATTACCGCCTGAATGTCTTGCATCTGCAAATGCCGCCGTTGCGCGAACGGGGCGACGACATCTTGCTGCTGTCGGCGCATTTCGTGGCGCGGGCCAGTTCCCAGGGGCGGCGGACCGAGCCGGTTCTGACCAGTTCGGCCCAGGCGGCGCTATCTTGCCATCCCTGGCCGGGCAATGTGCGGCAGTTGGAAAATGTCATCTTCCGCGCCGTCACCATGTCGGACAAGGCGGTGCTGGATGCCGCCGACCTGGATTTGGCCGCCCGTCCTGCGGGGGCTTCGCCCACCATTCAGCCTGCCGCCGCACCCGAGAGCGGGGATATCCCGGACAGTTGGGAGCAGGCCATGCGTGACTGCGAGCGCCGTCTGCTATCGCGGCTTTATCCCCTTTATCCCTCCAGCCGCAAGCTGGCGGCGCGGCTGCGCACATCCCATACCATGATCGCCAACAAGCTGCGCCGTCATGGCATTGGCGCGGGCGATGCGTAAACAATCGTTTACGGTGTAAACTTTTATGTACGGTAACTGTTCATAAAAGTTTACAGGCGCAAAGGGGTTGGTCTTTAAGCCCTTGTTTTTCATAGCTTCCTGAAGTTGGCACGGTGGATGCAATTCCACTGTGGTATCAGTCAGGAGGCTTCATGAACGCGCAGTCGCCCAATTTGACCTCGCCGGTTGCCCCGGTCACGTCCTATCCCCCGCTGACCCATGCGGGGGCGGTCTTGACCATTGATCTGGACGCCATCGCCGACAATTACCGGATTCTGCGCCGTCAGGCTGCGCAAGGTGTTTTGTGCGCGGCGGTGTTGAAGGCCAACGCCTATGGGCTGGGGGCCGACCGCGTGGCCCCGACCCTGGCGGTGGCGGGCTGTCGTCATTTCTTTGTGGCGCATATGTCCGAAGGCATCGCCCTGCGTCGCCATCTGCCCGCCTCCAGTTCGATTTATGTGCTGCATGGCGCGCCCATCGGGGCGGAAGCCGACATGGTGGCCAACCGTCTGACCCCGGTGCTGAACAGCCTGGATCAGATCGAAGCCTGGCGCACCCTGGCGCGGCGTGTGGGCGCGCCGCTGCATGCGGTGATCCAGGTGGATACCGGCATGGCCCGCGTCGGCCTGTCTCCCGCCGAGTTGGATATTCTGGCCGCCGACAGCCGCCGCCTGGAAGGCATCAATGTCCGTCTGGTGATGAGCCATCTGTCCTGGGCCGAAGACCCCGATCATCCGGCCAACCGTCAGGCCCTGGACCGCTTTAACGCGGCGCGCGCCCGACTGCCGGAAGCCCCGGCCTGTCTGGCCAATTCATCGGGTGTGTTTCTGGGGCCGGATTATCATTTCCAGATGCTGCGCCCCGGCGCGGCCCTGTACGGGCTGACCCCGCAGGTCAACCGCCCCAATCCCATGCGCCCGGTGATCCGTCTGGCCGCCAAGGTCATTCAAAGCCGCGACATCCCCGATGGCACCCCGGTCGGCTATAACGGCCGCTGGATCGCCCAGGGGGCGCGCACCATCGCCACCGTGGGTGTCGGTTATGCCGACGGCTTCCTGCGGGCGCTGGGCAACAAGGCCATGGCGTCGGTGCAGGGAATGCGGGTGCCGGTGGTGGGGGCCGTTTCCATGGACCTGATCACGCTGGATGTCTCGCGGGTTCCCGGCGGCGTGCGCCCCGGCGATCTGGTGGAACTGATCGGCGGCGACGGTCCCAGCCCGGACGAGGTGGCCGAAGCCGCCGGAACCATCGGGTACGAAATTCTGACCAGTCTCGGCAATCGCTATCACCGCGCCTATCAGGGCGGGGCGAGCCGGGATGCCATCATCAAGCAGACGGGAGTCATGTCGTGAAGACCATCGTTCTTGGCAGCGGCGTTCTTGGCACCACCACGGCCTATTATCTGGCCAAGGCGGGTCATCAGGTGATCGTTCTGGACCGTCAGCCCGGTCCGGCCTTGGAAACCAGCTTCGCCAATGCGGGCGAAGTGTCTCCCGGTTATTCGTCCCCGTGGGCGGCCCCCGGCATTCCCTTGAAAGCCATCAAGTGGATGTTCATGCGCCACAGCCCGCTGATCCTGCGGCCCCATCTGGACCCGTTCCAGTGGCGCTGGATGGCGTCGATGCTGCGCAACTGCACCGCCGAACGCTATATGCTGAACAAGGGCCGCATGGTCCGTTTGGCCGAATATAGCCGCGACGTGCTGCGCGATCTGCGCGCCGATACCGGCATCAAATATGACGAACGCACCCAGGGCACCTTGCAGGTGTTCCGCAAGCCGGAACAGTTGGACGCTGCCCAGGCCGACATCGCCATCCTGAGGGACAGCGGCGTGCCCTTCGAGGAACTGGATGTGGCGGGCTGCATCGGCTACGAACCCGCCTTGGCCCATGTGAAGGACAAGCTGGTGGGCGGTCTGCGTCTGCCCGGCGACGAAACCGGCGACTGCTTCATGTTCACCAATGCCCTGGCCGAGATGGCCAAGGGACTGGGCGTCGATTTCCGCTTCAACGTCAATGTCCAGGCATTGATCGCCAACGGCGGCAAGGTCGAAGGCGTCAAGACCGACAAGGAAACCCTGACCGCCGACGCCGTTGTGGTGGCGCTGGGCAGCTATTCCCGCTTCCTGCTGGAACCGCTGGGCTTCACCGTGCCGGTCTATCCGGTCAAGGGCTATTCCATCACCGTGCCGATCGTCAGCCCCGACGACGCCCCGGTGTCCACCGTCATGGATGAAACCCACAAGGTCGCCATCACCCGCCTGGGCAACCGTATCCGCGTTGCCGGGATGGCCGAGATCAACGGCTTTAACATGGACCTGCCGCAGGTGCGCCGCGACACCGTCGAATACGTGGTCAGCGACCTGTTCCCCAAGGGCGGCGACGTGTCCAAGTCGGAATTCTGGTGCGGCCTGCGCCCGATGACCCCCGACGGCACCCCGCTGGTTGGCCCGACCCATATTCAGAACCTGTTTCTGAATACCGGTCACGGCACCCTGGGTTGGACCATGTCCTGCGGCTCGTCCAAGCTTTTGGCCGACATCATGTCCAAGAACAAGACCGACATCGATCCCGAAGGTTTGACCTTGAGCCGGTATGGCCGCGCGGCTTAACCTTCTTTCTTCCTAGACACCAACAGGGACGCCACCATGCAAATCGTCACCAGCCCCGACGCCCCCGCCGCCATCGGTCCTTATTCCCAGGCCATCGTCATGGACGGCTGGGTCTATACCTCGGGGCAGATTCCGCTGACCACCGAAGGCCAAGTGGTGGAAGGCGGCATCGAAGCCCAGACCGAACAGGTGTTCAAGAACCTGCGGGCGGTTCTGGCCGAAGCCGGTTCGTCGCTGGACCGCGTGGTCAAAAGCACCGTGTTCGTCCAGGACCTGAACGATTTCGGCAAGCTGAACGCGGTCTATGACAAGGCGTTCGAAGGCCACAAGCCGGCCCGCTCGACCGTCCAGGTGGCCCGTCTGCCGCGCGACGTTCTGGTGGAAATCGAAGTGATCGCCCGTCTGGCCGTGAAGTAAATCACGTCCCCGACGTCCGATGTTTCAAAGCCCCGGTCAAGGTTCGCCTTGCCGGGGTTTTTTCATAAGCCGGGAAAAGACGGCAGCTCGGTCACGCAGTCCAGGCGGCTGGGTCCGGCGATGCGGGCCAGGGCTGTGGGGCGGTACAGGTTGGCCGCACCGTTGAAGGGGTCGGCGGGGGCGTCCTCTGGCCCGGCGACAGGGAGGAGGGGAACAGGCGGGGCATGGGGCAACTCGATCAGCCGCCCGCCCGGCTCCAGCCGCAACACCCGGTCGGCCAGGGCCAGGACTTCCAGTTGGTGACTGGTCAGCAGACAGGTGGCGCCGCTGGCCCGGATCACCCGCATCAATCGCACCCGGCATTCCGGGTCCAGGCCGTTCAGGCTTTCGTCCAGCACCAGCAGCGCCGGAGCGCGGGCCAGGGTGCGGGCCAGTTGCAGTTGCCGGACCTGTCCCGCCGACAGCCAGCGTTCATCCACCAGGGTCGAAACCCCCATGGGCAGGCTGTTCAGCAAAGGCTGCAATCCCACCGCGTGCAGCCAGTGGACGGCGCGCTCCAGGCTGTCGCCGCTTTGCCCCCGGACATGGCTGTGCAGGGACTGGAAGTCCAAGACTTCATCCTGCCATACCGCGCCCGCATGGCACCGCCAGTGCGTGCGGTCCAGGGTGGACAGGGGCTCCCCGTTGCAAAGCACCTGTCCGGTGCTGGGGTGCTCCATGCCCAACAGCAGGCGCAGCAAGGTGGATTTGCCGACACCGCTGGGGCCGGTCAGGGCGACGATCTGTCCCGCCTCGATGCTCAGCGTGACATCACGCAGCAGGGTTTCCCCGCCATAGGCGAACCCGAGTCCGTCGGTTTCGATCCGTGCCGGAGGATGGGCCGGCGGCGGGCCGCCGCTGTCGGCGGGGGCAGTGTCCAGCAAAGCGGCGCGGGCGTGCAAATGCCCAGCCTGCCGAGCTTGCGCCCAGGCTTGGCCCCATGCCAGTCCCAGCCAAGCCGTCAGCAGTGCCAGCCCCCCTTGGTCGGGAAACAACGCCACGGCGGCCAGCAGGGTCAGGCGGCGCACCATGGCGATTTTATCGTGCAGCCCTGCCAGCCGGTCGCCGGTTTGAGTCTGCCGGTCGGTCAGGTGGCTCCAGCGTGTCACCAGGGCGGCAAGATGCGGGCGGTTCAACAGGGCCGGGGTCATCTGCAACAGCGGCAGCAAAAAGGACTGAACCGCCAGGGCGCGCGGCGTCAGTCGGCGGGCCAGATGCTGGCTTTTGGTTGTCAGGGCTGCGGTTGCCAAAGCCCCCGCCACAGCGGGCAACAGGGGCCAGCCGCCACCCAGACCGCCCAGCAGCACCAGGGCCAGGGTCAGCGTCGGTACGGCAAGGCGGCTATCGTGCCGGTCG
>JASLCK010000188.1 GCA_030151865.1 Rhodospirillaceae bacterium
GGCCGTTTTTTGGCGGTCGAGGTCAATTCATAGCTAAGCACCGTCCACTCGCCGCGGCTGACATCCAAGAACAGCACCACATCCAGGATGCAGCCCTTTCCGGCATAAGTCTGAACGCGAGCCGCGCCATCGGGGTGTTCCCCCTTAGCATCACCCAGCAACTGATGAACATCGGCTTCACTCTTGCCCACCAACTCGCCGGGGACCGCCTTGGCGGCGGGTGATGACGATGGGGCGGGTTGAGGCGGCTTGGGCGGCGGTGGCGGGATCGGCGCTTTTTTCGGCGGAACGGCGGCAGGCGTCTGCACGGCGGGGGGCGAATCGGCAGAAGGTCCAGCACAACCGCCAAGGCTGAGAGCGCATCCGACAACGATCAACGCAAGGCCGCGCCTTGTCCAAAAGTGCCCCATTTTGACAGTCACCTCGTCATCCGATCTGAGCTCTTGGTCGTGATGTCATACTGCTGCACTCATTTATACATCCCAAACGACCGTCGCTCCATTCCTACAAGCCAATCCCAGGCCGATCCTGCCCGCATCACATTTTTCTATATATTACATAGAAAAGCTTGACTTAACAAAATCAACAACGAATGATGCATGTGTTATCTGGAGCGCCATGATGGTCATGCACGCCGAAAAATGTTGGGACGGGATCACCGGCTTTGCCGGGTTCGCCCTGTACCTGACCTCCGTCAAGGGGGCAGCCGACCCGTGTACGGGGGCGATGGCTTAAGCGCCATCGCCTAATGCGCCCGCCTGCTCCGCCCCGATTGTTTGGCCTTTCGCGCCAACGGGGCCGACGCCGGGCGGGGCCGTTCATTTTTCGCCGATTCGATCCAACTGCACTTCAGACAGAGGAGCAGACGCATGACGTCTACGCCCACCCCTTCCCAAAATACGAACTCTCTCGCCGCATCGTCGGACAACCGTTCTCATGGGGCTTTGAAAAAGAACCACCTGTCCTTCAGCGATGTCGTCGCCCAAGCGGTTGGGACCATCGCGCCGTCGGGGTCGCCCGCCCTGGTGATCCCGGTGGTGTTCGCCAGCGCCGGAAACGGCACCTGGCTGGCCTATCTGTTCGCCACCCTGGCTTTGCTGCTGCTGTCGCAAAATATCAACGCCTTTGCCAGCCGTTCGGCCTCGCCCGGGGCGCTTTACACCTTTGCAGGTCAGTCCTTAGGGGCGTTTTGGGGCAGCGTGTCCGGTTGGGCGCTGTTGATCGCCTATCTGTTCACCGGCGGCGCCGTGGTTGCGGGCAGCGTCAATTATGCCCTGGTGGTGCTGCATCTGATCTTCGGTCCGTTTGAGGATCTGCTGCCCGCCGCCTTGCTGTCCATCGGCGAAGTGGCCCTGGCCTGGTACATCGCCTGGCGCAGCATCAAGCTGTCCACCCGCCTGTCCCTGACCCTGGAGGGCGTTACCGTTGTCGCCATCCTGGTGGTGGTCATCGGGTTTTTCATCCATCGCGGCGGCATTGCCGATGGCGCGCAGTTGGCATTGACCGACGTCACCTTGGACAACATCAAATTGGGTCTGGTGCTGGCCTTTTTCAGCTTCGTCGGCTTTGAAAGCGCTGCCGTGCTGGGACACGAATCGCAAAATCCGCTGCGCATCATCCCGCGTTCGGTGATCACCACCATCTTGAGCATCGGCGTCTTCTTCGTGCTGTCGTCCTATGCCCTGGTGGCTGGCTTCCAAGGCGTTGAAACCACCTTGGACAAGGCCGAAGCTCCCGTTTCGTTCGTGGCCGAAAGCATTGGCCTGGGCTTCCTTGGGCCGGTGATCGCCGCCGGTGTCGCCGCCAGCTTCTTCGCTTCGGTCCTGGGCAGCATCAATGCCGGGGCGCGGGTCATTTATACCCTGTCGCGCCATGGCATCTTGCATGGAAAGGTCGGCGACGCCCACCAAACCCACGCTACCCCGCATATCGCCGTCACCATCGCCGCCGTTATCACCATTATCCTGTCCCTGCCCCTGACTTTGTTGGGCGTCGGGCTTTTGGACAATTTCGGCTATCTGGGATCGGTCGCCACCTTTGGCTTCCTGGTGTCTTATATCCTGGTGTCGATCGGCGCGCCCTTGTTCCTGAAAAAGCGCGGCGAGTTGAAGGCCCGCCATGTGGTGGTGTCGGTGGCGTCGGTGGTGCTGCTGGCCATTCCCTTTATCGGCGTGCTCTACCCCGTTCCGGCCTATCCGCTGAACCTGCTGCCCTATGTCTTCGCCGGGCTGCTGGGGGCGGGGATTCTCTACTTCCTTTATATCCGCCACCAGTCCCCGCATGTGCTGGAACGGATCGAGCGCGATCTGGAAGAAGGCTCCCCGGTTGTCGCCCAGCCCGCCGAATAAGGGCAGATTTCGCGGAGGAAACATCATGACCGGAAGCGCGATCATTGATCTCGCCACGGTGGGAGAGCCCGATTATGCCGGGCTGGTGGAGGCTGACCGCCTCCACCTTCTCCACCCGCAACATCACCCCAGCGAGCACCAGCAGCCAACCCTGTGGGTTGCAGGCGACGGGCCTTATCTGATCGACCAGCGTGGACGCCGCCTGTTCGACGGACTGAGCAGCATGTGGAACGTCCATCTGGGCCACGGACGGCGCGAACTGATCGACGCCGCCAGCCGCCAGATGGAGCAATTGGCCTATGCCACCGCCTATGCCGGATCGAGCAACCGTCCCGCCATCGAATTGGCGGAAATGTTGAGCGAGATTATCTATCCCGGCATTCAGGCGTTCTTTTTCACCAGCGGCGGGGGTGAAGCGACCGACAGTTCGATCCGTACCGCACGCTATTTCTGGCAGGCCCAGGGCCGACCGGAAAAGCGCAAGATTATCGCCCGACGGCTCTCTTACCATGGCTCGACCATCGGGGCGTCCAGCGCCACCGGGGTTGACGAATTTTCCAGCGTCTTCGGGCCGCGCCTGCCCGACTTTCTGCATATTGGCTCGCCCTACCCTTACCGGTTTCCCGTCCCCCAGGATGGCCGGACACCGGGACAGGCCGCCGCCGATCTGCTGGAAGCCGCCATCCTGCGGGAAGGTCCGGACAGCGTTGCCGCCTTTATCGCCGAACCGATTCAGGGCGGCGGCGGCGGGGTGATCGTGCCGCAGGACGATTACTTTCCCCGCATCCGGGAAATCTGCGACCGACACGACGTCTTGCTGATCAGCGACGATGTCATTACCGGCTTTGGCCGCAGCGGCCGCTGGTTCGGGCTGGATCATTGGGGCGTTGCCCCCGATATCGTCCAGTTCGCCAAAGGCATCACCAGCGGCTATATCCCGCTGGGCGGCATCGGCGTGTCGTCGCGGATCAAACAGGTCCTGGACGACGCCCCACCGGCAAGACGCTGGTGGCACGGCTATACCAACGCCGGGCATCCGGTCGCCTGCGCCACCGGGATCGCCACCATCCGCCTGTTGCGCCAGCATGATCTGGTGCAACGTTCAGCCCAGGCCGGGCAACGGTTGCAAGACCGTCTGAAGGCCCATCTGTCGGATCACCCCCATGTGGGTGATATCCGCGGGCTTGGGTTGCTGGCGGGCATTGAACTGGTGGCCGACCGCGCCAGCAAGACGCCGTTTCCCTTGTCGGCCCCGCTGGCCGAACGGCTGCGCACCGAGCTTTACCGCCGGGGTCTGGTGACCCGCGTTCTGACCGACATCATTTGCCTGGCCCCGCCCCTGATCAGCAGCGACGCCGAGATCGACTTTGTCGCCGACACCGTCGCCGAAGCCATCGACGCCGTGCTGACCCCGCATTTTCTCAAGGACACCCTGCCATGACCCG
>JASLCK010000189.1 GCA_030151865.1 Rhodospirillaceae bacterium
CGCCCGAAAGCTGCGACGGATAGCAATCGGCCTTGGCCCGCAGGGAAAAGCGGGTCAGCAGCACCAGAGCGCGATCTTTGGCTTCCGGCAGGGATTCGCCACGGGTCTTGCAGGGTGCCAGGATCAGGTTTTCCAGGACCGTCAGATGAGGAAACAAGGTGTAGTTCTGAAACACCATGCCGATCTGACTGCGGACCTTTTTATCAATCACGGTTTTGCCCTTGGCCTCGTCGGCGCGGATATAGGGCGCGCCGTTGAAGACCACCTGGCCCTTGTCGATCTGCTCCAACCCCATCATCACCCGCAGCAGGGTGCTTTTGCCGCCGCCGCTGGGGCCGATCACCACCAGCCGCTCCCCGGCGCGCATTTCCAGATCGATCCCTTTGATGACCTGAACCTGCTTGTTATAGGCCTTGTGCAGGCCCGTCACGCTGACAAGTGGTTGCGATGGTTGTAACGCCATGATGCTCACCCTGGTCTGGTGCGGCGGTTATGCTCGCCGCGTCGTCTTGGTGGGGGCATGCCCGGCGGACATGCCCCGATGACAAGGCTTACTTTGCGGTCTTCAGCACTTCATCGACGGCCTTGTGGATCAGGCCATCGACTTCGCCGGTGGCGATCTTCTGTTCAAGGAAGATGTTCAGCACTTCGATGTCGGAATAAGACACCTGATGCTGCAAGCCGAAGGCCACGCCCTGCTTGGTCAAAGCCGGATTGGGATTGAAGGATGTCGCCCAGTCGGGATGGGCCTGGACAAAGAACTGGTTGGAATCCGACCCGCCCGCCAGCAGATCGGCGCGCTTGGAAATCACCGCCAGCCGGGCTTCGTCCTCGGACGGCAGGCGCAGCACCTGGGCCTGCTTCAACACGCCCGACACCAGCTTGTCCTGCACGGTGCCCGACGCTACTGCCACCGTCACGCCCGCCTTGTCGATATCGCCGATGGCGACCGGGGCGGCTGGCACCTTGGGGTTGGCCTTGTTGTAGGCCAGCGAGACTTCGTACTGCATGGCCGGGATCGAGAAATTGACCGCCATCGCCCGCTCCGGGGTGCGGTTCAGGGCCAGGGACAAATCCCATTTGCCCGCCTGCAGACCGGCGACGATGTTGTCCCAGGTGGTATCGACGAACTGCGGCTTGACCTTCAGAACGTCGGCGAACTGCCGACACAGATCGGCGAAGAAGCCGGTATATTCGCCGGTGGCCGGGTTGCGCATGACAAAGGGGGCGTAAACCGCCGCGCCGCAGCGCAGAACACCGGCCTTTTGCACGCCTTGCCAATATCCATCCGTAGTTTCAGCCTGGGCCGAGACAGTCCCCAGGCCGGACACGACGGCCACCGCGGACAAAAACCGAACCGCAAACGCAGGAATTCTGGAGGTCATGCAAGTTCTCCTATCGCGAGAGACGTAACTGGTTCTGGAACGCGCTATTTTCTTCTTAATAGTGCTAAGAAAATTGGGTCTTTATTCCCTATGATTTTCACGCTTATGGTCTGAACCGGACTGCCCTGTTTCACTTTACCGTAGCGGCCTACCGCACTGCACAAAAATTGATCAGTCAGGGCCATTGCCTTTTTTTTCATCTTTACAGACAGGGGCAATACCGAATAACGACATTTGTTCAACAGTTCATTCTCAGGTGGAATGACCATGACCATACCGCGTCGTTTTCTCCCTTCCCTTTCGGTGCTGATGGCGTTTGAAGCCGCCGCACGTACCGGCAGCATCACCGTCGCCGCGCGCGAGATGAACCTGACCCAAAGCGCGGTCAGCCGCCAAATCCAGGCTTTGGAAAAGCAGTTGGGGGTCGATCTGTTCGTCCGCGAACGCCAGACCATCCGCCTGACCCCGGCAGGCGAATCCTATGCCCGCGAAATCGGCGAAGCCTTGCGCCGCATCTCGACCGCGTCGCTCAATCTGCGGGCCAATCCCCATGGCGGCACCCTCAATCTGGCGGTGCTGCCCACCTTTGGTGCGCGCTGGCTGACCCCACGTCTGGGCGACTTTCTGGAAAAGCATCCGGGCATTTCCATCAATCTGGTCAGCCGCAGTTCGATGTTCGATTTCCGCCTGGATTCGGTCGATGCCGCCATCCATTACGGCATGCCCCATTGGCCGGGGGCCGACATGACCTTCCTGATGGGCGAAGCCATCGTGCCCGCTTGCAGCCCGGCCTTTCTGAAAACCCGCGAACTCAACCAACCCTCGGATTTTCTGCGCGCCCCGCTTTTGCACCTGACCAGCCGCCCCGACGCCTGGGAACGCTGGCTGGCCCGCCAGGGCATCGGCGACGCCAGCGTGCACGGCATGCTGTTCGATCAGTTTTCCACCGCTGCCCAGGCGGCTGCCGCCGGTTTGGGAGTGGCGCTGCTGCCCACCTTGCTGATCGAAGCCGAGTTGGAACGCGGCGATCTGGTGGCGGCCCGCCCGCCGGAAACCAGCGACGATGGCGCTTACTATCTGGCCACCCCGGTCGAGCGCGGTTCCTATCCGCCCCTCAAGGCGTTTCACCGCTGGATCGTCCAGGAAGCGGAAAAATTTGACCCCAAGCGAAAGCCCACCGCCTGACCCCATCATTCCTTTACAGAATGAACTCTTGAGGAAAAGTCGTTATTCAGCATCACACCCCGGTTGTAAGGCTTGAAAAAGGCGAGATCGCCACCGTCGCCACTCGGCTTTACAGGGAATGATCATGCTGAACGATCCACACTCCCACGGTCTTTGGGAAGCTTCCGCCCCGCAACCGCCCGCCACCAGCCCCCTGTCGGGCGATGTCCGGGCCGATGTCGTCATCGTCGGCGCGGGTTACACCGGCCTGTCCGCCGCCCTGCATCTGGCCGAGGCCGGGGTCAAGGCGGTCATCCTGGAGGCCAACCAGATCGGTTTTGGCGGCGCGGGCCGCAATGTCGGGCTGATCAATGCCGGCATGTGGGTGATGCCCGACGACCTGCCCGACGTGCTGGGGCCGGATTATGGCGAACGGCTTTTGAACCAGTTGGGCAACGGCCCGCTGCTGGTGCGCGAGTTGATCGAGCGCCACAACATCGCCTGCGAACTGGAACGCAACGGCACCCTGCATTGCGCCGTCGGGTCCAAGGGCCTGCGTGAACTGGAGCAACGCGCCGAACAATGGCAGCGGCGCGGCGCCCCCATCAGCCTGCTGTCGGCGGAAGAAACCGCCAAACGCATCGGCACCCGCGCCTATGCCGGGTCGATGCTGGACATGCGGGCGGGCACCTTGCAGCCGCTGGCCTATGCCCGTGGCTTGGCCCATGCCGCCGTCAAGGCCGGGGCGACCGTCCATACCGGCAGTGCCGTCACCGACGCCGAGCGGGTCGGTGGCCGCTGGAAGGTCAAGACCGCCCAAGGATCGGTGTCTGCCGACTGGGTGATTGTTTCCACCGATGCCTATAGCGTTGGGCCCTGGAACCGGGTGCGCGGCGAACAGGTGCATCTGCCTTACTTCAATCTGGCCACCCACCCGCTGACGCCCGAACAATTGGCCACCATCCTGCCCGGCCGCGAAGGCTGTTGGGACACCAAGCAGGTGCTCAGCTCGTTCCGCATGGATCAGGCGGGCCGCCTGGTCTTCGGCAGCGTCGGGGCGCTGGACCGCACCGGCATGGCGGTGCACAGCAATTGGGCCAAGCGCGAGATGAAGCGCCTGTTCCCGCAATTGGGCGACGTATCGTTCGAATATGAATGGTACGGCCTGATCGGCATGACCGACGACGCCTTGCCGCGCTTCCACAAATTCGCCCCCAACGTGGTCTGCTTCTGCGGCTACAACGGACGCGGCATTTCGCCGGGCAGCGTGTTCGGCAAGGTTCTGGCCCAGCATGTCCAAGGTCAGATCGCCGAACAGGATCTGCCGCTGCCCGTCAGCCAGACCGTCACCCCCAGCTTCCGCACCGTCAAAGAGATGTTCTATCAGACCGGTTCGGCCCTGACCCACTTCACCGGCGCGCGTTTCTGATCGCCCGACTTTTTCCCGGAGACATCACCATGACCACCCCCCGTCCTGATCTTGCCGCCGAAGTGAAGGCGATTTTCGACAGCCTGGGCGTTGCCCCGGAAAAGTACAATACCGGAACCCTGGCGGTCCGCTCGCCCATCACCGGCCAGCAGATCGGCCTGTTGCCGGAAATCACCGCCCCGCAAGCCGCCGACGCCATCGAGCGCGCCCATCAGGCTTTCCTGCAATGGCGCATGGTGCCCGGCCCCAAGCGTGGCGAACTGGTCCGCCTGTTGGGCGAGGAACTGCGCGCCCAAAAGTCGGCCCTGGGCCGTCTGGTGTCGATCGAAGTCGGCAAGATCACCTCGGAAGGCCTGGGCGAAGTCCAGGAAATGATCGATATCTGCGACTTCGCCCTGGGGCTGTCGCGCCAGCTTTACGGCCTGACCATCGCCACCGAACGGGCCGAGCACCGGATGATGGAAACCTGGCATCCCCTGGGGGTGACGGGGATCATCTCGGCCTTCAACTTTCCCGTCGCGGTGTGGTCGTGGAATTCGGCCCTGGCCTTGGTCTGCGGCAACAGCACGGTGTGGAAGCCGTCGGAAAAGACCCCGCTGACCGCCCTGGCCACCCAGGCGATCTTTGAACGCGCCGTGCGCCGTTACGTGGCGGCGGGCGGTCAGGCCCCCGACGATCTGTCGGTGCTGCTGATCGGCAACCGCAGCATTGGCGAAATCCTGGTGGACCATCCCAAGGTGCCGCTGGTGTCGGCCACCGGCTCGACCGCCATGGGCCGCGCCGTGGGACCGCGTCTGGCTGCCCGCTTCGCCCGTTCGCTGTTGGAACTGGGCGGCAACAATGCCGCCATCATCGCCCCCAGCGCCGATCTCGACCTGACCTTGCGCGGTGTCGCCTTTGCCGCCATGGGCACCGCCGGACAGCGCTGCACCACCTTGCGCCGCCTGTTCGTCCACGAAAGCGTTTATGACAGCCTGGTGCCGCGCCTGATCGCGGCCTATGGCTCGGTCAAGATCGGCAACCCCTTGGCCGACGGCACTCTGATCGGGCCGCTGATCGACAAGACCGCTTTCAACGCCATGCAAAAATCCCTGGCGGCGGCCAAGGCGGCGGGCGGGATCGTCCATGGCGGCCAGCGCGTGGACGAGACCCAAGCCCCCGACGCCTATTACGTCCGTCCGGCCCTGGTGGAAATGCCCGCCCAGACCGGCCCCGTGCTGGAAGAAACCTTCGCCCCGATCTTGTACGTCATGAAGTATCGGGACTTCGATCAGGTGCTGGACCTGCACAATGCGGTGCCCCAGGGCCTGTCGTCGTCGATCTTCACCAATGACCTGCGGGAAGCGGAAACCTTTCTGTCGGCGCGCGGGTCCGATTGCGGCATCGCCAACGTCAATATCGGCCCGTCGGGGGCGGAAATCGGCGGGGCTTTCGGCGGCGAAAAGGAAACCGGCGGTGGGCGCGAATCCGGTTCCGACGCCTGGAAGGCCTATATGCGCCGCGCCACCAATACCATCAATCACGGACGGACCCTGCCTCTGGCTCAGGGTGTGAAGTTCGACGTCAACTGAAGGATCGGCCCATGACCCAGACCCTTCCTCAAAACCTGTCATCGGGCACCGTCAAACGCGGGGTGGATTTCCACCCCGCGGCACGGATCGCCGCCCTTGGCGTGTCCGAGATTTTGCAGATCGGGGCACGGGCCGCCAGTATGAAGCGCGGCGGGGCCGACGTCATCATCCTGGGGGCGGGCGAACCCGACTTCGACACCCCCGAACATATCAAGGCCGCCGCCTGTCAAGCCATGCGCCGGGGCGACACCAAATACACCGCCCTTGACGGCACGGCTGAATTGAAAGCCGCCATCTCGGCCAAGTTCCGCCAGGAAAACGGCCTGGACTATGCCCCCGACGAGATCACCGTCTCCACCGGGGCCAAGCAGGTGATCTACAACGCCCTGATGGCCAGCATCGATCCGGGCGACGAAGTGATCATCCCCACCCCCTATTGGGTCAGCTATCTCGACATCGTCAAGATCGCGGGCGGGGTTCCGGTGCTGGTCCCGTGCCGCGAGGAAAACGGTTTTCGGCTGGACGGGCGCGATCTGGAACGGGTGATCACCGCCAAGACCCGCTGGATCATCCTGAATTCACCGTCCAACCCCTCGGGCGCGGCCTATAGCGCCCAGCAATACCGCCCGGTATTGGACGTGCTGTTGCGCCACCCCCAGGTCTGGGTGATGGCCGATGATATGTACGAACATATCCTTTACGACGATGCAGTCTTCGCTACCCCGGCCCAGGTGGAACCGGCCTTGAAAGACCGCACCCTGACCATCAACGGGGTGTCCAAGGCCTATGCCATGACCGGTTGGCGCATCGGCTATGGCGGCGGGCCCAAGGCCTTGATCAAGGCCATGGCCATCGTGCAAAGCCAAAGCACGTCCTGCCCGTCATCCATCAGTCAGGCCGCAGCCCTGGAAGCCTTGAGCGGCGATCAGCGTTTGCTGGCGGAACGCCGCCGGTCGTTCCAGGAACGGAGCGACATGGTGGTGGCTGGACTGAACGCCATCCCCGGCCTGTCGTGCCGCATGCCGGAAGGGGCGTTCTATACCTTCGCCAATTGCGGCGGCGTCATCGGCAAGACCACACCGGAAGGCAAGCTGATCGAAAGCGACCGGGATTTCTGCGAATTCCTGCTGGCGACGGCGGCGGTGGCGGTGGTTCCCGGCTCGGCGTTCGGGTTGGCCCCTTACTTCCGCATTTCCTACGCCACATCCACCAAGGAACTGGGCGAAGCTCTGTCGCGCCTTAAGCGCGCCGTGGCGTCCCTGTCCTGACCGTTAGCCCCCTTAAGCCGGAGACAGCAATGACCCAGCCCACCGCCGCCGCCCTGCTTGTGCAAGGACTTTCGGCCAACGGCGTCGATACCGTGTTTGGCGTGCCTGGCGAAAGCTATTTGGCCGTGCTCGACGCCCTGCACGACAGCGATATCCGCTTTATCAACTGCCGCCAGGAAGGCGGGGCCTCGATGATGGCCGCCGCCCAAGGCAAGCTGACCGGCAAGCCCGGCATCTGCATGGTGACGCGCGGGCCAGGGGCCACCAATGCCTCGTCGGGCGTGCATGTGGCTTTTCAGGATTCCCTGCCGTTGATCCTGTTCATCGGTCAGGTGGCCCGAGATCAAGCCGACCGCGAAGCCTTTCAGGAAATCGATTATCGCCGCATGTATGGTCAGATGGCCAAGTGGGTGGCGCAGATCGATGATGCCTCGCGCATTGCCGAATATGTCAGCCGCGCCTTTCACGTCGCCCAGTCGGGACGTCCCGGCCCGGTGGTGCTGGCCCTGCCCGAAGACATGCTGCGCGAAGCAATCGCCGACCCCGTCGCCCTGCCGCCCGCCCGGCCCGCCTGCTCGGCCCCGACGCCCGACGCCCTGGGCGAAATCAAGGTCCGCCTGTCCCAGGCCGAAAAGCCGTTCCTGCTGATCGGCGGCGGCGGTTGGACCGCCCAGGCCTGCGACGATATCCGCGATTTCGCCGTCGCCAATGACCTGCCGGTCGGGGTGTCGTTCCGCTGCCAGGATTTGTTCGACAACGAGCATTCCCATTATGCCGGGCATGTCGGCATCGGCATCGATCCGCAACTGGCCGAAACCATCAAGGACAGCGACCTGTTGCTGGTCTTAGGCGCGCGGCTGGGGGAAATGACCACCAGCGGCTATGAACTGATCACCCCGCCCCGTCCGCGTCAGTCCCTGATCCATATTCACGCCGACCCGGAAGAACCGGGCCGGGTCTATTATCCCGATCTGCCGATTGCCGCCGATGTGCGTTCCGCCGCTGCCGCGTTGAAAGCCCTGGGCCGTATCGAGCGAAAGGCAGACAGCCGCTTCAAGGCCGCGCACGCCCGCTATCTGGACTTCAGCACCCCTGCCGCCCAAGCCAAGACGCCGATGGATTTGGGCCGCATGGTCGCCCATGTGCGCAACAGCCTGAACGACGACGCCATCATTTCCAAC
The DNA here is from genome assembly GCA_030151865.1 of Rhodospirillaceae bacterium. GTDB lineage: Bacteria > Pseudomonadota > Alphaproteobacteria > Rhodospirillales > Magnetospirillaceae > JASLCK01. The sequence continues at coordinate 7,999 of JASLCK010000189.1, forward strand.
GGGGCGGGCAATTACGCCATCTGGCTGCACCGTTATTTCCGCTACCGCCGCCCCGGTGCGCAATTGGCCCCGACCAACGGCGCCATGGGCTTCGGCACCCCCGCCGCCGTGGCCGCAGCCCTGACCCGACCGGAAAGTCCGGTGGTGGCGTTTTCCGGCGACGGCTGCTTCATGATGACCATGCAGGAACTGGCAACCGCCGTGCAATACGACGCCAAGCTAATCCAGATCGTCGTCAACAACGGCATCTATGGCACCATCCGCATGCATCAGGAACGGCGCTATCCGGGCCGTGTCTGCGGCACCACCATGGGCCGCAAGACCGACTTTGCCGCCCTGGCCCGCGCCCTGGGGGCCGAAGGGGAAACTGTCACCGACATGGATGGCTTTAAAGCGGCCTTTGACCGCGCTTTGACCCATGACGGGCCGTTTTTGATCGAAGTGTGGGTGGACCCGGAAATCCTGTCGCCGTCGGCCACCATCAGCGGGTTGCGCAAAGCCCGCCCCTGACAGCATCGATCGACGTCCATTTTCTGTTTGGAGCGGCCCCAGCGCCGCTCGTCGCACCCGTTCCAAACAGAGAGCAACGGCCCCGAGGCATCCCACCCTCGGGGCCGTTTTTTTGATCTGATCGCCCTGCCAGAAACAAAACAGACCGCAAGACTTTCTCGAACAGGGGAAATCGACTAGATTTGCCCCCTCATCTTTTCCAGGAACGTCTTTAGGGCAACTGCCCCAGGGCCGGACACAGGACATTTACCCCATGCAGATCAACCCCACCGCGCTGGACGGCGTGCTTGAGCTGGTGCCGCGTTTCTTCAAGGACGAACGCGGTTTCTTTGTTGAAAGCTATAGCCGCCGCCACTTCATCGAGGCGGGCATCACCCAGGAATTTGTCCAAGACAACCATTCCCTATCGCGCCCCGAGGGCACCGTGCGCGGAATGCATTTCCAGATTGGCGCAGCGGCCCAAGCCAAGCTGCTGCGGGTGGCGCGCGGGCGCATCTTGGATGTGGTGGTGGATTTGCGCCGCGCCTCGCCGACCTTTGGTCAGCATATTGGAATGGAAATCTCGGCCGAACAGGGCAACCAGATTTACGTCCCGGCAGGCTTCGCCCATGGCTTTTGCACCCTGGAGCCCGATACCGAGGTTCTTTACAAGGTCGACAAATACTATTCGCCCGACCATGACCGGGGCATCGCCTGGGACGATCCCGACCTGGGCATCAAATGGCCGGTCACGCCCGATCAAGCCACCTTGTCAGGCAAGGACCGCACCCATCCCCGTCTGAAGGATTGCCCCGACCTGTTCTGATCGGGGTCTGGCCCCTGATCCTTAAGCCTGTTTCGGGCGGATAATGCTGCGCTGTCTGGCGATGGGGCCAACCTCGAACGCCGCCAGGGTCCTTTCCATTGCCGACAGCGGACGGCCAAACGGCAGATAGCCGCGCAGGCGCAGCAGTTGATAAGGCAAAGCCGAGGCTTCGCCGCCGCCTTCGCGCCGCACCCACTTTTCGGCCCGCCCCGCCGCCCGCTGCAAGGCCAGACGGACATAACGGGCGGGCAAATCCGGGTGATCTTCCAGGAACAACTGCATCGCCAGATTATAGTCGTGGAAGACCTGATGCTTGCGGGCCACCATGATGCGCTCGCCCTCGCCCGCCGGGCCAAAGGCGGTCACGGCGTCCAAGGTGGCGATGGGACCTTGCAGGGCCAGCCGCAGAGCCAGCGAGAAATCTTCGGCAAAGACGCGGCGGTCGCAACCGCCCGCCTTGCGCACCGCGTTCATGTCGAACAGGGTTTGGCTGGTGCCGGAAATGGTCCGCCCGATCACCAGGGCCAGGCCGTCGTCATGACGCACCGCCTTGCGCCCACACTGGGCGGCGTCGAACACCACCTCCTCCGGCTTGGCGTAATAATGCTGATGGCTATAGACCGCCACCGCCCCGGTTTCCTGCAAGGACCGCAGCAGCAAATCGGTGGCGAACGGAGCCAGAATGTCGTCGCTGCCCACCAGCTTGACATAATCGCCATCGGCCAGGGCGAACCCAGCATTGGTCGAGCCTGACGGCCCGGTATTGTCCTGATAGCGGTAATGGCAATCAGCCCAGCCCTTGGTCAGGTCCTTGACGATATCGAGCGATCCATCGATCGAACCATCGTCGATAAAGATGAATTGCCGGTCATGCCCCAACGCCTGCTGTTCCATGGCGGCGACCACCCCTTGCAGATAGGGGGCCTTGTTGAACAGCGGGCAAACAAAGGAAATCTTGGCCATGGGGCACCGTGGTGAAAATTTGGACCCGCCCTTGTACTCGAGATAGGCGATCTTTTCCACGGCCACGCGCCGCATGTCAGATCCCCCCGCGCCCGCGACACCCCAGCATCGCGGGCGCGGGGTCTGGCCTAGGGCCATATAAACGACATCATGGGGAAACATAGCAGTCTGTGTTTATTCCAATGACGTTAAATTTTCCGCTATTTTTTATATTAGAAGGAGTTTTATAGTGCTTAATTTCTAATAAATTTTCTTTTATGCGCTCCTCACGACCATAATCTGCGCTGAATAAATAAGGTTTCATTATAAGAGACAATGCCGGAGGAAGTCGGGTCTTCAGGAAAGAAAGCTCTTTCTCAAGATTTTCCTCTTCCTGACTGATCGCAAAATTCTTTCTTGCATCATTCCATTGCACAACGAACTCTTCAAAATTATCTATTTTTATACTTTGCCGTCCGTAATGCCCCGTTGATATCATGACGCCTTTTCCCCCAAACGGCTCAATTGTTAAGTCTTGCGTGTTATACTTAAAGCCAAGAAGCACGACTTCTCTTCCGCCATTGGTTTTCGCGACGACGTAATCATCGCAAAACAGATACGCGCAGGTACGCCGGACGTAGTGCTCAACAACCCAGGGCGAATCGGGAATCTTAACAAACTCGCAACGTTCTGCAGGCCGGTCACACAATGCTAAGGGGAGAATCAGAAGGACGAGAGGCGGGATGGCAATCAAACGAATTAATCTTTTCACTGACGCCACCCCACACTCATCCAATTCATTTTCATCAAGGAAGAGTCATGTATTCCAGAACATTTATTTGAGATTGCACATATAAAGAATGAACCTGAGCGATCTTTTCCCATTTGACGTCACCCTGACTGCGGGCGCGATCAATTTCTGTATTAGCTTTAGTCAGAATATCTGACAACTTCACCAGAACTGGTTTCGCAGAAACTCGAGGAGCAGGGGGATCGACAAGCATCCACCCCTGTTTTTTATGCACGAGCTTATATGAGACGACTTCATTATAAGGCTGGTGTGGGGCGCTGATAATCTGCAACCGACCCGGAACACGATTAACATCATCATAAGCAGACATCGCAGACTTGCCGACAACACGATAACGAACGTCGATTGTTATCTTGTCTGCCGAAATGGGGCGTGTGCTTGCAATATCCCAGGTGCTGACGATAACAAACTCTTCATCCAGGTCCCAGGATTCACGAGGCATTGAGCAGTCGCAATCACCAACGTCTGAACCTGTTCCGTCCGTAAAAACCACTCGACCGTGGCGCGCCGTAATATCCCCAGCAAACTCTCGTCCGACAACATCTCCCAGAATAGAGAGGGCAGAATCTTCTGCCGCCCACACATAATCTGAGCAGATTCCACACATAAAACTTAGGAGAAATCCAAGGAATAATTTCCGCCGCACCATCGAGACACCTCGGTCTGCCGACCCATTCCGACAAGGATAGGTTGCGCTCAACCAAAAGTGCAAGAGGCACCCCCAGATATCTCCAGGGGTGCCTCCGGTATGATTGATTAACGTCCAGTATGATACATTAACGTCACCGAACACAAGTGTTCCATGACGCGATAGTTTCATACTGAAATGTTGCTAACCCATTGATTCATCGTCACAGCCGAACAGCCAGACGCAGTTAATGTTTCATACTGGCCGGACAGTGCTGAGCTAGTCGCCACGAGTGCGTGACGCGAATGTATCATACTGAATGCCGCCCACACCTCTCACCCAAAACCACGCCCTTCCGTTGCGGCGCGTGGCCACTTCCCTTACCATCAGGACCAAGTCCCATCACGCATCAGGCAGCTTCATGATCCGCAGTATCTCGGCACTTCTGTTTGGGGGATTGGCCTTGGCTCTGGCTTCCTGCGCCGGGGTGGATGAAGCCTCGCTGCCTGGGGCGGGCTGCCAATCACACGAGGAAGGGTTGACCTATTGGCGCCAGGGCGATTATGCCGCCGCCGCCCGCTGTTGGCGGCCCCGCGCCGAGGCGGGCAATGCCCGCGACGCCATGGCCTTAGGGATGGCCCTGGACCGCATGGCCGCCGGAACCCAGACGCCGCTGACGGAAATTCCCAATCCCCTGCTGGTCGAAGCCGAAGAGTGGCTCTATCGCAGCGCCCGGCGGCAACTGCCCGCCGCCGAATATGAACTGGGACAATTCATCGCCAATCACTGGTGCTATCCCCTGCACCGCCGCTGCGAGGAAGCCCGCGACATCCTGAAGAAGGCCCTGATCGCC
>JASLCK010000202.1 GCA_030151865.1 Rhodospirillaceae bacterium
GACCGCGTGGGTTTTGCCATGGGCCTGGGGCTGCGCGTTCACCTTGCGGGTGGTCTCGGCGGACGTGACAGTGTCGGTAGTGCTGGCCGGGGTCAGCGATATCGGCGCGCTTGCCGGGGCCGGGGTGGGTGCCGGGACGGGTGTTGGCGTGGGCGTTTGCTCGCCAATCGCCAGACGGTCGCCGCCGTTGACCGGATGGGGGGCGGCGGTGCTCGCCGTGCCGGCACTTTCCGACAAGGCGGTGCCTGCCGGCAGGGCGGGCGTCACGGTCAAGGGATCGATCTGCTTGGGGTCTTCCAGCCGAGCATATTGGCGCATCGGCTTTTCGATCGACTTGTTGATGCGGTCATAGACCGAGGCGACGCTGCGCGCCGTATGCTGGCCGTCGTAAAAGACGCTTTGGTTTTTATGCGCGGCTTGGGGCAGCAGGCTGGCTGCCGCCTGACTGGGGTCTTCGTCGCGGGCTTTCAGGATTTTGGCGGCCCCGCCCGGCCCCAGGAAATGGGCCATGTAAAGATCGGTGGAATTGACCGTGCGGCCCAGGGTGCCTTCCAGATAGGCCTTGTTTTCCTTGGCGTATTCCCCGGCCATCAGCGAGGCGACGCGCGGGTCGCGGCGCAAATCCAGGATATGCTGACGGGTGGCGGCGTCGCTGATGACATACTCGCCGCGCTTGCCCCGGCTGATCTTGTCGGCCAGATCGCCCAGCCCATGCTCGGCCCCATGGTTTTTGATCAGGTCGAACCAAGTGTTCTTGGTGAACTGGAACAAACCGGCAGCCGAGGAGGAACGGTTCTTCGAATTGTTCTCGAACCCGCTTTCCTTGCCCGCCTGGGCCATCAGATAGCTGAAACTGACCCCGGTATCGCGGCTGGCCTTCTGGATGTGGGACGCGACGCGGTTGGCGGCAGGATGGCCCTGCGTGGCGGTCGCAGAACTGATCTGAATGCTGGCGCGGTCGTCGGTTTCTTTCATCGAAGCCTCCGGGGTTATGCTGACAGCATGCGCCAGGTTCGGTTAAAGAATGACAAAGATCGCTGGGATGCCCCCTTCAGGATAGGGGGGCTTACTTGACCCGGCGATAGCCCTTTTCTTCCATGCACAAAGCGACGTAAGAGCCGAACTGCTTGCGGTTGTCGTCGCGGTCCATCTGACGCATGGGGTCGGAGCTGCGGTCGTCGGGATCGACATAGGCGGTCATCGGCATCTGCTTGTCGGCATAGCGGCGGCAGGCGGCGTAATCGGCGCTGGTGCGCTCGGGCGAGGCCGAGGGCTTGGCCCAGTCCGGCTTACTGGCGCAGGCGGTCAGGGCCAGCAACGACAACAACAGCAAACGGCGCATAATGGTCTGTCCTTGAAGCTGCGCCCGCCCGCCGGACGAACCGGCGGGCGGGCGATCATCGAAACGTGTCGTCTTTTTGGCCCTAAAGCGGGCACAAGGCAAGGCGGTGTTACAATCCCTGGGGATCGCCCAGGATCACCATGTCCAGCTTGGCGGGGTCCAAAAGACGCTTGGCCACCCGCTGCACATCGGCGGCGGTGACGGCGTTGATCAGGCCGTCGCGGCGGTCCAGGTAATCCATGCCCAGATGTTCCATCTGAATCGTCACCAACAGGGCGGCGATGGAACTGGTGCTGTCCAACTGCAAGGGGAACGATCCGTTCAGATAGCGCTTGGCGTCGGCCAGCTCCTGTTCGGTGACGCCGCCTTGGGCCATGCGGGCCCATTCCGCCTTGGTGATCTGAATGGTTTCGGCCACCTTGTCGTTGCGGGTGCCGACGCTGCCTTCGATCAGGGCGGCATGGTCATGGGGCACCAGATAGCTGTAGATGCCATAAGCCAGCCCGCGCTTGACGCGGACTTCGCTCATCAACCGCGACGAAAAACCGCCGCCGCCCAGGATGTAGTTCATCACATAGGCAGCGTACCAGTCGGGATCATCGCGCTTCAGACCGTCCTGGCCGAACAGCACCACGCTTTGCGGGATGGCATGGCGCAACACCTGGGTCTTACCCTGGGTCTGGGGACGGTAATCGGACACCGGCGCTGCCTGATTCTTGGCCGATAATCCACCGAACAGGCTGTCCAGCAGGGTCTTGGCCTGATCGGGGGTAATGTCGCCGACGATGCCCACGGTCAAGACATCGCGGGTCAGGCGGGCCGGAACATAAGCCTTAAGATCGGCGGCGGTGATGGATTTGACGGTTTCCGGTTCGCCCTCGGTCGAGCGGGCGTAGGGATGATCGCCATAGACCTGCTTGGCGAAGGCCCGGCCCGCGATGCTGTCGGGGTCTTGGCGTTCGCGCTTCAACGCCGTCAGCATCTGGCCGCGAATGCGCTCGACCGCGTCGGCGTCGAAGCGCGGCTGGGTCAGGGCGAGGCGCATCATTTCGACGGCGGTGTCTTTGTTGGCGGTGACGGTCTTCAAATGACCGTAGACCGCGTCCTGACCAGCGGAAAAGCTGATGCCGACCGCCAGATCTTCCAGCTTGCCCTGAAAGGTCTGGCTGTCCATGTCGCCCGCCCCTTCATCCAGCAGTCCGGCAACCATGCTGGACAGACCGGCCTTGTCGGCGGGGTCGCTGGCCGCGCCGCTTTTAAAGGCGAACTCGACGGCGATGATGGGGTTGCTGTGGTCTTCCACCAGCCAGCCTTCGACGCCTTGGCCGCTGACCACCTGTTGCGGGGCGATGGCGGCGGCGGGCAGGGCGGTCAAGAATTGGACGGGCAGCAGCAGGGCGGCCGCCAGGATCAGAATGCGGTTCATCGAAATTCCCTCCCCAGCGAGGCGGCGCTGGGCTTGACGACGGCGTCCTGGTCGTCACCGGCGGCCCCCGGATTGGCGGGGGTCAACAGACCGGTGACCGACGCTTCGTCCTTGAGGACGGCGCGGGCGGCCTGATTGACCTGTTCGGCGGTGACGGCGGCGATGCGTTCGGGCCAATGTTCGACGTCATCGACGCTTTGCCCGGTGGCCAGGGACTGACCCAGAACCCGCGCCCCGGTATGGGGCGAATCCTTGGCATAGGCGATGCCCGCCCGCAGGCGGTCCTTGGCGCGGGCGACCTCGGCGTCGCTGACGCCTTTCTCGGCCACGTCCTGCAAGACGTTCTGCACGGCCTTTTGCATGGCCTGGAAATCGACGCCGGGGGCCGGGCTGGCATCCACTTCGAAGATGGCAAGACCGACCGCGCTGGGGTCATAGGACGCGCTGGCGGATTCCGCCAGCTTCTGATCCACCACCAGCCCCTTGTAAAGACGGCTGGTCGCCCCGCCGCCCAGGATTTCCGACAGCACTTGCAGGGCGTAAGCCTGCTGGCTGTCGCCCTGGTGATAGCTGGGGGCCTGATAATAGCGCAGCCAGGACGGCTGGCGGGTATCGGGGTCCTTCAGTTCGATGGTGCGGGCGGCCACCTGCGGCGGCTCGTCGGCGCGCAGACGCGGCGGCACCGGGCGGGCCGGGATTTTGGCGTAGTATTTTTCCGCCAGCGGCTTTAACTGCGCTGCCGTGATATCCCCCGCCACCACCAGAACGGCGTTGTTGGGGGCGTACCAGCGCTGATGAAAATCCACCACGTCCTTGAGGTCGTAATGGTCGATGTCGGTGCGCCAGCCGATCACCGGATGGTGATAGCCGCTGGTTTGGAACAGCGCGGCCTGCATCTGTTCGTTCAACTGCGCTTCCGGCTGGTTGTCGATGCGCATGCGCCGTTCTTCGGTCACCACCTGACGTTCGGGCTGAAAGTCCTTGTCCTTCAAGGACAGGTTGGCCATGCGGTCGGCTTCCAGCTTCATCACCAGTTCCAGCCGGTCCACGGCCACATTCTGGTAAAAAGCGGTGTAATCGGCGGTGGTGAAGGCGTTTTCGCGTCCGCCGTTCTGCGCCACGATCTTGGAAAAATCGCCGGGGGCCAGGGTCTTGGTGCCCTTGAACATCATATGTTCGACCATGTGGGCCAGACCGGTCTTGCCTGCCACTTCATCGGCGGCGCCAACCTTGTACCAAACCATATGGCTGACCATGGGGATGCGGTGATTGGGGATCACCACCACCTGCATGCCGTTTTTCAGGGTAAAGGTTTCAGGGCTGAAGACCTGAGCCTGGACAGGGGCGCCAAGCAAGGCGGTCAGGCCAAGGGCAAGGCAGCCCCGGACCAAAAGGGTGCTGGGTTTCATCGGGCCTCTCTGCAAATGCGCTGCGTGCGGGCAACCGGAACAGTGAGA
>JASLCK010000215.1 GCA_030151865.1 Rhodospirillaceae bacterium
TCGCCTTGAACTTCGCCCGCGAACATCTGGCCGAAGAGTTGCCGGTCGAACGCCTTGCCGAAGCGGCACGGTTGAGCCTGCGGCAATTTGGGCGCGCATTTCGTCGAGAGACGGGGGAAACACCCGCCAAGGCCGTCGAGCGTTTGCGCGTTGAAGCGGCGCGGCTGCGCCTGCAGGATGGCATCGAACCGATCGAACAGATTGCGCTGGCTGTTGGGTTCACCGATCCGGAGCGGATGCGGCGGGCCTTCATCAAATTGCACGGACGCCCACCGCAATCAATCCGGCGCGAAAACCGACTGACCGGAAACTGACGATCAAGCGGCCGCGACTTGAGTGTTTTTCAACAGCGTAACATCCGATCCGCATATTTGCGGGCGCTGGCAAGGCGTTGCTCTGTAATACCACGCGCCCGCGCACTGACAGCGGCCAAGACCTCGGCGGACGCTTTTGTCGGCGAACCCGCGTCAAACGGCGGTTGCGGGTCATAGGCCATATAGAGCTGAAGCTCTTTTGCCGCTTGGTCTCCACGCAGCAGGGCGGTCAGGACGAGCGAGCCGTCAATGCCCGACGTCACGCCGCCCGCACTGACGTAATGACCGTCAACGACGACGCGATCATCGCTGGGAATCGCGCCATAGAACGGCAACGCCTCCATCGCCGTCCAGTGCGTGGTCGCCTTTCGGCCATGCAACAATCCGGCGGCACCGCAGAGAAGGGCTCCCGTGCAGACCGAGTACACATACAAGGCCTGCTGGGCTTGCTTTCGGATAAAGGCCAGAACCGTCTCGTCGTCGGCGACCTCTTCCTGGCCATACCCTCCAGGAACAAGCAACACGTCGAGTTGAGGCGCATCTTCGAAGGAGGTGTCCGCAACCAGTTGCAGGCCCCGCATATCCCGAACAATGTCCTTGTTTTTCCACACCGTATAGAACGTCGAGTTCGCAATGCGTGACAGCACCTCGAAAGGACCAGTGAAATCACATTGGTCCATATTCGGGAAAATCAGGCCGCCAATCTTCAAATGTTGGTTCTCGGGAACGTCCTGCATGTCTGCCTCCACCCAAATGGGTCCATAAGAAGATCGGGGAAACCAATCCAGCGGCGCAATTGATATGCGGCATCGGATGATTTCCCCTCACTGTCTTCGCCATCACTCACAGAAAATGGCGGCATATCCCCGCTATTTACGGGGTGTAACTGCTCCACATGTCGCGATGCAGCTTCCAGGCGTTGCCCTGCTTCAAGAAAATCAGGGTCTGCTTGCCGCGAAATTTAAGGTTGCCATCATGATCGTGGAGTTCGGCATCCGAAACCTCGGTCACGGCGTGATCATCGCCGTAGAACTGATAATTGCTGAAAGAGACTGTACCGGGCGGCGACCCGGCATAGGCTTTGGTGAAGTAATCGGTGATCGCACGTCCCCCCGTCACATTGTCGGCTCCGGGCGGCAGAAGCGTGCCGTTGGTCGTATAGAGGTGGCCGATCGCTTCATAATCTGCTCGCCCATAGGCTTGTGCCCATCGTGCATTCTCGGCTTTGATGGCCGCTTCGGTTTGAGGGCTCGGGCCGCTGGCGAATGAAGGTGCGGCAAACGCAAGAACGGAGAGGCAGGCTGCAAGGACAGCGGAAAAAAGACGAATTTTTCGCATCTCGTGATATCCGATCATGGTCGAAGTTGAAGGCGTCTGTGTCAAACTGGCGCAAGGGCGGCAGGCAATGTCGGTAAGGAATCGCCAGGATTGGGGCGGTTCCCCAGACACATTGCCTGCGCCTGTTTCAGCGAACCCCAGGGATCACCGCGAGCCCCTTGGATGCGCCGGGCAGTTCCTGATCGACCATCGCCACCACTTCAGGCCGGGCGTCCCTGGGATGACCGGAATGGAACGGCGGGGCCGGATCATATTCGATCACAAGCTGGGTAAATTCTGCGGCCTGTTGACCGCGTAGCTTCTGCGCGACACGAAGGGCGAAGTCGATGCCCGCCGTCACCCCGCCGCCGCTCATGAAGCGGCCATTGTCGTCTTCGACGAAGCGGTCCGGGACGGGAATAGCGCCATATTCAGCCAGTTTGTTGACGAAGGCCCAATGGCAGGCGCTTCGCTTGCCTTTCAGAACGCCGGTTGCGGCAAGCACGAGCGATCCATTGCAAACCGACGTCACATGTTTGGCGCCTTCAGCCAGACGCCGGATCTGGGCTTGATAGTCCGGGCGCATCGGCACCGACAAGTCAGAGCCGCCGGGAACCAGGATCACATCGGTTTTCTCGATATCGGCCAGCCGTTCGGTCTTGCCATACACGACCCCGAACTCCAGGGTCACATTGCCGCCATTCAGACTGGCATAGCGAACATTGGTATTGGGAAGCCGATGGAAAATTTCGCTGGGACCGGCGAAATCCAGAAGCGTGCCCCCATCGTAATTGACGATCAAAATATTGAGAGGATCATTGGGAGCGAGGATTCCTTTGTCTCCCTTATCCCCCGTCTGGGCAACAGCCGGGGTGGAACGACCGAGCAAAGCCCCGCCGGCCAGAACGGCGCCAAGCGCGGCGGCGCTTCCATACTTGAGAATATTGCGGCGAGACTGGCCTGTCTTGGTCAGGGCCTCGTTGGATTCAGTGTGCTTGCCATAGTCTGTCAAGATGATGTCTCCGTGCGCTTTTCAGCCCGCCACAATCGCGGCTTGGCCGGGACTGATTGAAAAATCGCCGCGACAAAAGAAGTCTGAGGGGGGGGATCAGGGTGCCGGGTCTTAAAGCTGAGAGGCACCGCCATCGACCACCAGTTCGGTGCCGACGACATAAGAGGACTCGTCACTGGCGAGATAGAGCGCCGCGTTGGCGATATCTTCGGCCTTGCCCATATGTCCCACCGGAATAGTCTTGGCCAACTCACCCTTGATGGCGCGCACCTGTTCGTCGGGCAGGCCCCATTTGCTGATCAGCGGCGTGTCGATGGCGCCGGGCGCGATCGCGTTAAAGCGGATTTTGCGGCTGAGGAATTCGTAGGACCAACTGCGCGCCAGCGACCGCACGGCGGCCTTCGCCGCTGCGGTCAAGGAAATGCCATGCGCGCCGGTCTGCGCGACGAACGAGGTGTTCAGAATGACTGACGCGCCCTCGCGCAATTCCGGCAACACCGCCTGAAGCGTGATCACCACGCCCCTGACATTGATATCCATGATGTCGTCATAGAGCGCTTCGTCGATGTCGTTGAGGGCCGACGGGAAAGCGCGCCCGGCATTGGCGAACACGATATCCAGACCACCGAACTTTTCCTTCACCTCGGCGGCAATGGCCCGCATATCCTTGACCGAACGCACGTCGCCCTTCAGAACCAGGGCATTCTCCCCAAGTTCGGCCTTCACACTGCTAAATACGCTGTCATCACGACCAGTAACAGCCACCCTAGCGCCTTCTGCGATAAACAACTTGGCCGTGGCCAAGCCAATTCCGCTAGTCCCACCCGTGATCAAAGCAGATTTATTCTTGAGTCTCATTCTGCGCTCCTATCTCCAGCTTAAGATTGATCAAACTGAAGTCCCGATGCGCGATGAGGCTCGCTGGTGTTCTTCAGCATGATCTTCTGCAGGGATTATGGAACGCAAGAATGATGGCTCAAAGGGCGTATAACCCTTAAAAAACGCCACAAGATCGAAGGAAACCGAAACACCCCATGCCAACGCATCCCTTGCATCTGGCGCGAGAGGAAGAATTGGTTTTTTCGGTAATGACAGAAAAAACCAGTGATTTCAGTTGGCAGGCTTTTTGAGATGCGCCCTCGATAGGGCGCGGCACTCCCGGTTATGCTTTGTCAGGAATACGGGCGATCACCTTGATTTCAAAATCGAAACCCGCTAGCCAGTTCACACCGACCGCCGTCCAATTGGGGTAAGGGGCGGCCCTGAAGATCTCGTTCTTGACGGCCATAATGGTCTCGAACTGGTTCTCGGGGTCTGTGTGGAATGTGGTGATATCCACGATATTGGCAAAGGAGCAACCAGCCGCTTGCAGCGTCGCTTGCAGGTTGTCGAATGCCAACCGGACCTGACGCCCGAAATCAGGTTCGGGTGTCCCATCGGCACGACTGCCGACCTGGCCCGAGACGAAGAGAAGATCGCCGGAGCGAATCGCAGCCGAATAGCCATGGGCTTCATAGAGTGCATGCCTGTTGGCAGGAAAAATTGCTTCTTGCTGTGCCATTTGTCGATTTCCACTGTATTGCTGGCAGATGCGAAGGAAACCGGTGGACCGTCAGGCCCGCCCCACTTTCACATACGCTGAGTATGTGAAATATCCGAATGCACAAGGCACGTCAATTCACATACGTTATGCATGTGAGTACGGAGCGACACGATGGCGAAAACACGCGTTGAAAAAATGGAGGAGAACCGCGCCAAGCTGATTGCGG
>JASLCK010000265.1 GCA_030151865.1 Rhodospirillaceae bacterium
TCAGACTACTGACAAACCCCGTCGTTTTTCGGCGGGGTTTGTTTTTTGAGCGGTTCAGGCGTAAGCGGGGCCGATCCTCGGTTTGGGGAGGTTTGGCGCGCTGGTGGGGCGCATGATCGCCAAGATCAGGCGCCAAAGCCCCTGTTTGCCGGTTCCTGGTGTCCTCCGCGCCAGAATCAGAGCGATCTTCTTCATGTTCTGGCAGGCGGCGGCGAGGAGGCATTGTTCGGCTACCTTGGCCAGCCCGCGCATGCGGGCGTAACGGTGAGCGTGCAACTGCTTGGCGTCGGCGAAGCTACGTTCGACCGTCTCCTTGCGCCGCGCGTACAGCGCCTTGCCCCAGGCGCTCAGCCGGTTGGCCTCGGCGTGCTCCTTGGCGTCCTGCCAGACATGGCGAGTAACCACCTTGGTGGCGTTGGCGCTACTGGTGCAGGACGCCAGCAACGGGCAGGAGCGGCAGACGGCAGGGTTGCTTTTGTATTCGCGATAGCCATCACGGTTGGTCGTGGCGTAGTGAAGGCGTTGGCCGTTCGGACAGCGGTAGCCGTCCAATTTCCGGTCATAGGCAAAGTCCCGCTTGCGCAGGAAGCCATCTCGGTGGGTTGGTCGCGAATAGCCGATCACGCCCTCGATGCCGCGATCCTGCAATCCCTTGCAGATGCCCGCCGTCGAGTAGCCCGCGTCCAATCCAACGGCACGCACGTCGAACCCGAAGCGGTTGCGCTGGCGGTCAAGCCGACCGAGATAGGGGATGCTGTCATGCACATTGCCCGGCGTGACGAAGCTGTCGGTGATGATGGCGTGCTGGCGGTCCACCGTGCGGTGATCGAGGTAGAAGAAGCCCTTGGGCTTGCCATCGCGCACCATGTAGCCCGCGTCCGCATCGGTGCGGCTGATCTTGGTCTCCTTGACGTCCGGCTCACGCGCCGTCTCTTTCAGAGGCTTCTTGCCATGGGAGGCGCGGTCGGCATCAATGGCCTGGTCCAAGGCGTCGAGATAGTCGGCCCGCGACTTCGCCACCTGCACCAGATCATACTTGTTCTTGTTGGCGTTGGCCTTCAGATGCGTGCTGTCAGTGTACAAAACCGTGCCGTCTACCAGCCCGCCCTTGATCGCCCGCAGCACGATCTCGTCGAAAATATCCTGGTAGATCGTACTGTCGGCGAAGCGGCGCCTGCGGTTCTGGCTCAGCGTCGAGGCGTCCGCCACCTTGTCGGTCAACCGAAGCCCGAGGAACCAGCGATAGGCCACGTTGACCTGGATATCACGCATCAATTGCCGCTCGGAGCGCACCCCGAACAGATAGCCGATGAACAAAATCTTGAACAACACCACCGGGTCCAGCGCAGGACGCCCGTTGTCTGCGCAGTACAGATGCGCCACCCGCTCGCGGATAAAGGAGAAGTCGATCGCCGCGTCAATCTTGCGCAGCAGGTGGTCCGACGGAACAAGCGACGCGAGCGTCACCATCTCCAGTTCCGTCTGTTGGGGCATCGGTTTCCTCAGCATCCCCTATTGAATCAAAAGCCCCCGCCAATGGCGAGGGCTTTGTCAGCAATCTGAGCCGCTTCTGGTGAAGCGGCTTTTTGCTTTTCAAGGAACCAACCCCAGGATCAGAGCGGCTGGAATTCCCCGATATCCTCGTCCAGGCTCAGCAATTGGGCCTGCTCGATATCGAAGTAAAGACCGTGCAATTGCAGGCTGCCTTCACGGATCGCGGTTTGGATCCAGGGGAAGGAACGCAGGTTCTGCAGCGACGTCTTCAGGGTTTCGCGTTCGCAGATGCGCTGCAATTCGTCACCGCCGCGATCACCGGCAATGGACACCGCCCGGTCGCGGGCCGCATCGGCAATGCGCATCCAAGGACCGATGAAGTCCCCCTCATGGGCGCCCAACAAGGCGCGCACGCCACCGCAGCGGCTGTGTCCCAGGACGATGATATGCGCCACCTTCAGCGAGCGCACCGCGAACTCAATGGCCGCGCTGGTGCCGTGATAGGCATCGTCCGGCGAATAAGGGGGAACAAGATTGGCAACGTTGCGCAAGGTAAACATTTCACCCGGCGCAGCATTGAAGATCAAACCCGGATCAACGCGCGAATCGCAACAGGAAATCACCATTGCCTTCGGCGACTGACCCAGGGCCAATTGATCGAATACATGGCGGTTCTGCGGGAAATATCCTTCGCGAAACTGACGGTATCCTTCGATCAGCTTTTCCATACCTGGATGCCTTTCTTTCAGCCACGGATTGGCTATACCGTCCTTTGACGCCCACGGCAACCCGTCATCGACGCGACACGACCTTGCACGAAACGCAATCCAGGCGCAATAAACCGTAAGGTCATTGCGACTTTTCAGGCGGCAGGCAGGGCCGGAATGGCCGATAATTCCTTGAAAACCGTCGCAAGAGGGAAGCCGACCGTCCCCCCGGTACGGTCGGCGCGGCCACACATTGGGGCCGCTGTCCTCTACGAAAGGTTAGGACTATACACTAATCTTTAGAGTGGTCATCCCCTTATTTTTCCAAGGGCTAATGTCTCGACCACTCTTGAAATCGCCGCAGCCACCACCGGGGTCAGACCGACGCCTTGCGAAAAATCCTGACCAGACACCCCGATGATGGTCAGCCGCTGGGGCAGACGCCCCAGAATCCGCGCCATTTCCACCGCCTCGGCCAAACCAAAGCGATGGCTGGAACAGGAAAATGCTCCGACCGGCAAGGGGTCGCGCCCGGCATCAAAGCAGCGAAGCTGACCGGGCGGATCGTCGGACCGCATGGCGTCGATCACCACCACCTCCGCCAGACCCGGCGCACTCCAGGCGTTGATTAGTTCCGTCCCTTCTCCCGGCAGGGACAGGACCGACAGGCCAGCGACATTTTCCAGTGCCGCCGCCGCCATCAGCCCCGCCCCGTCATCGCGGCGATATTCGTTGCCGATACCGATGATCAGGTCCGCCCCGTCAATCCTCACGGGTCACCGTCAGGGTCAGAAAATGGGTCGCACAACTGATGCAAGGATCGTAATTGCGGATGGCCTGTTCGCAGCGCCACTGCAATTGGTCGTCGGGCAAGGTCAGATTGCGCTCGACCACCTGACGCAAATCCTCCTCGATGGTGCGCTGGTTTTGCGCCGTCGGCGGAATGATGCGCGCCGTCAGGATCGATCCGTCCTCGGCCAGTTCATAGCGGTGATAGCAGACGCCGCGCGGCGCTTCGGTGCAGCCGTGACCGACCGCCGCCCTGGGCTCGACCGCGATAAAGGGCGGGTCCGGCGGCTCGTAGGCTTCAGCCAGGGCCAGGGCGTCGTGACAGACCTGCACCAACTCGACCGCACGCACCACGATGGATTGGAAGGGATTGCGCACCACCGCCCCCAACCCGGCGTCCCGCGCCGCTTGTTGAGCCATCGGGGCCAGCTTGTCGAAATTGATGGCATAGCGGGCCAGAGGACCCACTTTGTATGCAGAATTGTCTGCTTTCAGATATCCATGCAATGCGTTGGAATGGCGAACATGCTCCTCGTCAAAGTGATCGAGGAAGGCCGAAACCGGCAGGTCCAAGCCGCGATTGCTGACCAGCCGCCCTTCATGGATGGCGTATTCGTCGGGATGGCGCAACGCGACGAAGTGATAATCGCGCTCTAAATCGGGAAAGTCGAAACCGCCCACCAGCTTGACGGTATTCAGGCTTTCTTCCAACGCCCATTTCAAATCCTCGGCCAGTTTGCGCACGGCGGCCTTAGACGGGGCCTTGAAGAAGCCGCCCACCTTCAGATTGATGGGATGGACCGCCCGGCCGCCGATCACTTCCAGGATGTCATTGCCGATTTTTTTCAGCCGCAATGCCTTTTCCACCAACGGCTTGTTGGTGCGCGCCAGTTCCAGGGCGTCCTGAAGCCCCAGGAAATCCGGGGCATGCAGCATATAGACATGCAGACCGTGGCTTTCGATCCATTCGCCGCAATAGATCAAGCGGCGCAAGTCACGGATCTGCCTGGGCACGGTGACGCCAAAGGCGTCTTCCATGGCCTGGATCGCCCCGATTTCGTAAGCAATCGGGCAAATCCCGCAAATGCGCGCCGTGATGTCCGGGGCTTCGGAATAATCCCGTCCGGCCAGCAGGGCTTCGAAAAAGCGCGGCGGCTCGAAAATGCCGAACTGCACATCTTCCACCACATCGCCTTTGATGCGCACGCGCAGCGAGCCCTCGCCCTCGACACGCGCCAGGGCATCGACTTTGATCAGTCTATTGGTCATGGGCCAAGCTCTCCTTACGGAAGGCAGGGGCGGCGGCGTTGAAGGTCTGGAAGCGGCGCGCGATGTCGCGCCCGTCCAACCCCAACTGCCCCAGCCGCGCCGCCAGCGCCGCAGTATTGGGTGATTCCATCGGACCAAAGCAGCCGAAGCAGCCGCGCCCATGGGCCGGGCACAAGCCGCCGCAACCCGCCTGCACCACCGGCCCCAGACAGGGCTCGCCCTTGGACACCACCACACAGGGCGTGCCGCGCATCTTGCATTCGACGCATTCGGCATGTTTTGGGATGTTGGGTTTGCGGTGATGCAAAAAGGCGTTCAGCACTTCCAGCAACTGATCCTTATTGATCGGGCAGCCGCGCAGTTCGAAATCCACCGCCACATGATCGGAAATCGGGGTCGAGGTGGCCAGGGCGTCGATATAATCGGGACGGGCATAGACCCGATCAATAAAACCCTTCATGTCGCCGAAATTACGCAGCGCCTGAATGCCGCCCGCCGTGGCGCAGGCCCCGATGGTGACCAAAGCCTTGGATTGGCGGCGGATATTTTGGATGGCCTGGACATCGTGGGGCGTGGCGATCGAGCCTTCCACCAGCGAAATATCATAAGGCCCCTTGCCGACCTTGCGGGTAGCTTCCAGGAAATAAGCGATATCCACCGCCTCGCTGATGGCCAGCAGTTCCAACTCGCAATCCAGCAGGCTGAGTTGGCAGCCGTCGCAGGACGAAAATTTCCATACCGCCAGTTTGGGTCGCTTTGTCTGGGTCATGATCTAAAGCTCCCGGATGGCGAAGACGTCTTCGATGTCGGAAAAGCGGTAGACCGGGCCGTCCTTGCACATGAAGCCCGGCCCGAACTGGCAATGACCGCACAAGCCGACGCCGCATTTCATGTTGCGTTCCAACGTCACCCAGATGTGATCGCTGGTCACGCCGCGTTCATGCAGGGCATCCACCGCAGGCTTGGTCATCACTTCGGACCGGCAGACAAAAGCCGTGGCGTTGCCGCCGTCCAGCCGCGCCGCCCGCACCGCCGCCGCCACACTGCCAACCCGGCCGCGATAGCCGACCGGGGCGGAATGCACGGTGACATGGACATTGGTGTCGAAGCGGCCGCGCCAATTGTGCAGGTCTTCCTCGAACAGAATGTCGTCCACCCCGCGTGAGCCGTAACAGATCACCACCTTGCCGAACTTGTCGCGCTGATGCAGAACCTCGAGGATCAGCGGGCGCAAGGGGGCCAGACCGATGGTGCCGGTCACAAAGATCACGTCGGTGCCATAAGCCGCCTCGACCGGCCAGGGACGGCCATAGGGACCGCGCACGCCGATCACCGCGCCAACCTTCAGTTTAGCCATTTCCCGCGTCACCGATCCGGCCTCGCGGATGGTATGCACCAGCTTTCCACTATCTTGCGGATCGCCGCTGATGCTGATGGGCACTTCCCCCATGCCGAACATGTAAAGCATGTTGAACTGGCCCGGCTTGAAGCTGAACGGCTTGCCGTCCAGCGCCGCCAGATGCCAGGTGAACACGCCGCCCACCTCGCGCTTGACCCGCGTGATGCGGAACGGACGCGGGATCATCGGATCAAGACCGGAACCGCCCGCAGAAGCGGCGGCGAATGCGTCGTGGGTCATGATGCCCCCTGTTGGACGGTAAAACCCGATCAGAACCCGCCCGGTTCGGTCGCCAGTTCGACGATGCGCAGCCGGGTGGTCAAAAGCCGCTTGGCCATGATGGGAACGAACCGCTTATAAACCTCGTAGCCCAGGGCGCGGTCGGCTTCCATCTTGCGGCGCAGACAGGCCCCGTCCAGGCTGATCACCCGCACCGAATCGATGGCGCGGGCGTCGTTGCTCCACTGATAGGGCGGGATCAGCCAGCTCCAGCCGATGATTTCCCCGGCTTCCACCGTCTCGACCGAGATGGGCGGACGACCCGGAACATAGATTTCCAGGTTAATCATGCCGTCGCGCACCAGATAGAATTTATCGGCGGGCTGTCCCTGGCGATAAAGAAACTCCCCCGCCTTATAAACCTCGTTGGCGCAGCAGCCGGTGATGATATCCAGCGGCCCCTGGTCCATGTCGGCAAAGAACGGATGCTGGGCCAGGATCGGCCCCAGACCTTCGATTTGCACCATCTTGTCACCTCCCGTTGCGGGGCGCGTCGTTCTCCGGGGCTTCGGCCTTGGCCAGCCGTTGCAGCGCGCCGAGTTCCTGCGTGATGTCGATGCCCACCGGACACCAGGCGATGCAGCGGCCGCAGCCGACGCAGCCCGACATGCCGAACTGGCTGTGCCAGGTGGACAATTTATGGCCGATCCATTGGCGGTATCGGGCCCCGGCGCTGGTGCGCAGGCTGCCGCCGTGGATGTAGGCGTAATCGATGGTGAAACAGCTGTCCCAGCGCCGCCAGCGTTCCGCCCGAAGCCCGGACAGGTCGGTGACATCCTCGACCGTCGTGCAAAAGCAGGTGGGACAAACCATGGTGCAACTGCCGCAGGTCAGACAGCGGTTGCCGACCTCGGCCCAATGGGGGTTGTCCAACGCGCCCTGAAGGATCGCGGCGGCGTCCGGGGCCAAAGCGCGCTGTTGCGTCTCGGCGGCCTGCCGGGGTTGGGCGGCGGCCTGATCCAGTTGGGGCTGGGTGACCGGTACGGCATCGAGTTGCGCCAACAGGGCGCGGCCGCGCTCGCTGCCCGCCTGGGCGATATAAAGGGCTTGGCCGTCTTCCAGAATTTCATTCAGACGGATATCGGCCCCCGCCCCCAGCGCCGGGCCAGTCCCGGCGGAGGCGCAAAAACAGGTGGAAACCGAACGGGCGCATTCCACCGCGATCACCAGGGCGGTACGGCGGCGGTTCTGATAACCGGGCTCGTCAAATCCCGGCCCGGCCCCGAACACCTTGTCCTGCACCATCATGCCTGCCAGTTCGCAGGCCCGCACCCCTAGGAAGGCCAATGGCGCGGGCGGTGCGTCGTCATCAAGCAGACGAAATCCCTCCCCCGCCCGTTCGGCGGCAAACAGACGTTGCCGGGGTGGGTACAGAAACCGCTTCCAGCCCTGCCCGGCGATGGAACAGCCAAAGCGGGCGGCGGTGCCGCTGGGTTCCAAACGCACCGCTCCCGGCTCGGCCCGGTCGGTCCAGCCCTGGGGCAAAGCGTCCAGGCTTGAAATTTCGTCATAGATCAAAGCGCCATCGGACTGGGTCGGCCCGATCACCCGATAGCCTTGATGGCGCAACAGGGTGATCAGGCGATCCAGCATCGCCGCGTCTAAAACAGCGGGGACGCCCGATTCAATGGTCAAGGGATCGGGGGAGGACAAGCCCGCGCCTTGCGGCGCGCCGGGTGAGGAAAATGCGGCGTCGTTCGCCATGATGCCTCCCGTCCGACAGGACGGGCGCGGGGGCCCTAAAGGATCTAACGAGCCCCCCGCCCGCAACAGATCAACCCATGGGCATCATCATGCCACCAAACACCCCCGCTGGCGAGTGTCGCGACCACAAACGACGATGGCCGGACCATAAAACGGTCCGGCCATCGCAAAGGCGCGCAAAGACTGGCTTTGCGCTTATTCTTCGTCCCCGGTGGGAAGGTCTTCCCCGTCCTCGCCCTCTTCCAACACGATCGGAACACCGGGCTGAAGCTTGGAGGTGCGGATCGCCAGGGCCGATTTGACGTGGCTGATATTGGGGGCCGCCGTCAGTTTGGTGGTCAGGAACTTCTGATAGCTGTCCCAGTCTTCGGCCACCACCTTCAACAGAAAGTCGGTTTCACCCGCCAGCATGTGGCATTCGCGCACTTCCGGCCAACCTTGCACCAAATCCTCGAACGACTTCAGATCGGCTTCCGCCTGGCTGTTCAGCCCGACATGGGCAAACACCGTGACGTTATACCCCAGGGCGATGGCATCCACATTGGCGTGATAGCCACGGATATAGCCCGCCTCTTCCAACGCACGCACCCGTCGCAGACAGGGCGGCGCGGAAATCCCGGCCCGTCGCGCCAGATCCACATTGGTCATGCGGCCGTCGCTCTGAAGGTCGTGCAGGATACGCCGATCGATACGGTCGAGCTTTACCCGCTGCATTTCAATCAAAACTCCAAAAAACTCTCTATTTGAGAAATTATATTACAGAGAGCTTCCCCATCCGCCAAGGGGGCAATCGGCAAAAAACACTTTTATGACCCAAAAAACGTAATGATCTTCCAAAGTCGGTGGCGAAAAAGATCATTGGTTTTTCGCCTTTTCGGACCTTAGCTTGACCCCGGGCGGGTTTTCCGATGCAATGTCATGACATTTGAAAGGGACCTTGGCGTCCTTACATTATAATTAATTCAAACTTGAAAGGCGGGCTGGCCGCTCCTACATTCGCGCCAACCCTAGTCTTACCCTGTCAGGAGTTGACTGATGACCAACGTCGTTGCGTGCACCACCCCCCAGGTCCTGGTGACCCAGGCCGCCCCGGACTTCACTGCTCCGGCCGTGCTGCCGAACAACGAAATCAATCCGGCATTCAATCTGAAGAGCTATCTGGCAGGTTCCTATGGCCTGCTGTTCTTCTATCCGCTGGATTTCACCTTCGTTTGCCCGTCGGAAATCCTGGCCCATGACCACCGCGTCAAGGCTTTTGCCGAAAAGAACGTCAAGGTGATCGGCGTCAGCATCGACAGCCACTTCACCCATCTGGCCTGGAAGAACACTCCGGTCGAAAAGGGCGGGCTGGGCCAGGTTCAGTTCCCGCTGGTGGCCGACCTGACCAAGAGCATCGCCCGCAGCTATGGCGTGCTGATCAATGACTCGGTGGCGCTGCGCGGCACCTTCCTGATCGACAAGAACGGCATCGTCCAGAGCCAGCACATCAACAACCTGCCGCTGGGCCGCAACGTTGACGAAGCCCTGCGTCTGGTGGACGCCCTGCAGTTCCATGAAGAACACGGCGAAGTGTGCCCGGCTGGCTGGCAGAAGGGCAAGGCCGGCATGAAGGCCGACCCGGCTGGCGTCGCCGATTACCTGGCCAAGCACGCCGAAACCCTGTAAGGGACCGGCTGGTCTGTTGGACGGGCGGGGTCCCTGTTGGGTGCCCCGCCCGTTTTTTATCCGCCCCCTGTTTAAGAACTGGACTTTCTTCCTGGTCGCATTTGCGCCGGATCAAAGAGACCATTATCTTTAGGGGCAACATTTTCTATCAGTCTTAAGGCGTCGTTCCATGGCCAATCACCACACCAAAGCCCTGATCCTCGGCTCCGGCCCCGCCGGTTGCACCGCCGCCATTTATGCCGCGCGCGCCAACCTGGAACCGATCCTGGTGGCCGGTTTGCAGCCGGGCGGCCAGTTGACCATCACCACCGATGTGGAAAATTTCCCCGGCTTCGCCCAGGCGGTCCAGGGCCCCTGGCTGATGGAACAGATGCAGGCCCAGGCCGAGCATGTGGGCGCGCGCTTCATGTACGACCTGATCACCAGCGTCGATCTGTCCAAGCGTCCCTTCACCGCCATCGGCGATTCGGGCGATACCTATACCGCCGACACCCTGATCATCAGCACCGGCGCCACCGCCCGCTGGTTGGGCATTGAAAGCGAACAGACCTTCCAAGGCTTCGGTGTTTCCGCCTGCGCCACCTGCGACGGCTTTTTCTTCCGCGGCAAGGAAGTGGCCGTGGTCGGCGGCGGCAATTCGGCGGTCGAGGAAGCCATCTATCTGGCGGGCATCGCCAGCAAGGTGACCCTGATCCACCGCCGCGATTCCTTGCGCGCCGAAAAGATCGCCCAGGACCGCCTGTTCGCCCTGCCCAACGTCAATGTGATCTGGGACAGCGGCGTCGATGAAATCCTGGGCGACCAAAACCCGCCCAGCGTCACCGGCCTGCGCCTGAAGAACACCAAGACCGGGGCTTTGTCGGAATTGAAGATCGATGGCCTGTTCATCGCCATCGGCCACACCCCCAACACCGATCTGTTCAAGGGTCAGGTCACCTTGGATGACGAGGGTTACATCATCACCAAGCCCGGCACCACCCAGACCAACATTCCCGGCGTGTTCGCCGCGGGCGATGTGCAGGACAAAATCTACCGTCAGGCGGTCACCGCCGCCGGAACCGGCTGCATGAGCGCCCTGGAAGCCGAACGCTTCCTTACCCACCATGGACAGACGGCTTAAGTCGCGGCACAATAGGGAAGTTTATCGCCCGCTGGCTAAAAGCCGGACCAGCGGGCGTCTTTCCCCGGCTTAAGATGGGATGACATATGGACTGGGACAAACTGAGGGTGTTTCACGCCGTTGCGGAAGCGGGCAGCTTCACGCATGCAGGCGACACGCTCAACCTCAGCCAGTCGGCGGTGAGCCGGCAGATCAGCGCGCTGGAGGAGAGCCTGAGCGTGCCGTTGTTTCACCGGCATGCCCGTGGGCTGATCCTGACCGAACAAGGCGAACTGTTATTCCGCACCGCCCGCGACGTCTTCGCCAAGCTGGCGATGGCCGAAGCCCAATTGTCGGAAAGCCGCGAACGTCCCCAGGGCCCGCTGAAGGTCACCACCACGGTCGCCTTTGGCACGTTGTGGCTGACGCCTCGTGTGCGCGAATTCCTGGAACTCTATCCCGAAATTCAGATGAGCCTGGTACTGGACGACGGCGAGTTGGATCTGGCCATGCGTCAGGCCGATGTCGCCATCCGCTTCATGCCGCCCCGCCAGCCCGATCTGGTGCAGCGCCATCTGATGGACCTGCATTACAACGTCTATGCCGCGCCGGAATATCTGAAGCGCTACGGCGTTCCGCGCAGCATCGAGGAATTGGACAACCACCGCATCATCGTCTATGGCGACGATTCCCGCCCGCCGGTGGGCAATGTCAACTGGCTGCTGGAAGCGGGCGCGCGGCCGGAAAATCCGCGTAAGCCGGTGCTGAAGGTCAACAACATCTACGGCATCTTCCGCGCCGTGCAATCCGGCCTGGGCATCGCCGCCCTGCCCGATTACTTCTCGCGCGAGGCCGATAATCTGGTGGAAATCCTGCCGGAACTGCGCGGCCCCAGCTTTGACGCCTATTTCGTCTATCCGGAAGAACTGCGCCATTCCAAGCGCATCGCCGTGTTCCGCGATTTCCTGATCAA
>JASLCK010000271.1 GCA_030151865.1 Rhodospirillaceae bacterium
TCTTTACAACCGCTGGCGCGACGTTCCCGGCGCGCTGAAAGGCAAACCGGCGGGGTATATTGATCAGGATGTCTATGAAGCCGCCCGCGCCTTTACCGGCTGGACCATCGAGGATGGGGCCGGGCTGGGCGGCGGCCAAAGGTTGCCTGCCACCGGCAGGTTCACTTATGTGGAAGGGTGGCACGACAATTATCAAAAGCGGGTGTTGGCCACCGACTTCGCCCCCTTCCAACCCCCCATGGCCGATGGCCGCAAGGTGTTGGATCTGGTGGCTTTTCACCCCGCCACCGCCCGCTTTGTCTGCACCAAGCTGTGCCGCCGCCTGATCAGCGACAAACCCTCGGAACAGCTGATCGCCGCCGCCGTCCAGGTCTGGACCGATAATCAGCGCCATCCCGACCAGATCAAACGGGTGGTTGCCGCCATCGCCCATGCGCCGGACCTGCAAAGCCCGCCGGGTGGCAAGGTGAAGCGCCCGCTGGAACTGGCGGCATCTTTTGTGCGCGCCGCCGGAATCGATGCCAGCGTCACCGACGGCCTGTTGAACGAGTTGGACAACAGCGGGCAAAAGCTGTTCGGCTGGGCCCTGCCCACCGGGCACCCCGACAGCATGGAGTATTGGCTGAGTTCCAACGTACTGCGCCATCGTTGGACCCTGCTGCTCGGGCTGTCGGAAAATTGGTGGGGTACCGGGGCCTTCACGCCGACGGCACGCCTGCCCGCCGGGGTCAGCATCGCCAGCGCGGCTAGCCTTTGGCACCAGGAACTGACGGGACAAAGCACCGATCTTCCGGCCCTGACGGCCATCCTGTCGGGGTTGCAAATCCCCAGCGATGCCCCCTTGCCGGGCGGAGCGGCCGCCGACAATCCGGTTCGCCGCATCGTCGCCCTGTGCGCCATGACCCCCGCTTTCAATCTGCGCTAAAGGACCGCCGCTATGCTTGTTTCCCGCCGCGCCTTTCTGGGTTCCGCCGGTGCCGCTCTTGCCGCCGCCCTGCCCGGCCTGCCGTCCATCGCCTGGGCGACCCAACCCGATGCCCCCCATACCCTGATCATCCTGTTCCAACGGGGTGGTTGTGATGGCTTGTCGCTGGTCGCCCCCGTCAACGATCCCGATTACATCGCCGACCGCGCCCCGGAATTGCGGGTTCTGGCCGATGGCCCCCAACCGGGCCGCAGCCTGCGCCAAAGCCTGGCCCCCGCCATCGATTTTCGCCTGCATCCCGCCGCCGCCCCGTTGGGCGAGATTTACGACAGCGGCCATCTGGCCATCATCCACGCCGCCGGTCTGGAAAACGGCACCCGCAGCCACTTTGTCGCCCAGGATTTGATGGATCGCGGCCTGAATGACGCCACGTCCCTGCATGGCGCAGGCGATGGTTGGCTGACGCGCCTGCTGGCAACCCATTCTTCGACAAGCCCGGCCATCGCCACCAGCCCCTTCCTGCCCACATCCCTGGCTTTCCATGGCGACAGTCTGGCGATCCCCGATTTGCGCGGTGGCCTGACCTTGCCGGGCGGACCGCTGGTTGGCCCGGCCTTGACCGCGCTATACCAAGGTCAAAGCGATGCCTTCAGTCAGGCGTCCGCCCATACCCTGGCCGATATGACTTTGCTGGACAGCCGCTTGCCGCGCAGCGGCGACGGTAAGGTTTTGGACTATCAGCCCGAAGGCGGGGCGGTGTACGAAGAAAGCGAATCGGGGCGGTCTTTGCGGACTGTCGCGCGGTTGCTGAAGATGGATATCGGCCTGTCGGTTGCCGCCGTCGATATTGGCGGCTGGGATCATCACGACAATCTGGCGGGCCGCTTCAACGCTCTGGCCGGACAATTCAGCCGGGCGGTGGCGGCGTTCTGGACCGACATCGCGGCCTATCGCAACCGGGTCACCGTGGTGGTGATGACCGAGTTCGGGCGGCGGCTGCGCACCAATAAAAGCAACGGCGCCGATCATGGCCATGGCGGCGTCATGATGGTTTTGGGCGGTGCGGTCAAGGGCGGGCAGATGTATGGCCGCTGGCCGGGATTGGCCAGCGCGCAACTGGATAACGGCGTCGATCTGGCCGTCACCACCGATTATCGCACCGTACTCGCCGAAGTGTTGACCGCCCGGATGAAAGCAGGCCCGGCCCTGGGACAGATTTTCCCCAATTTCACCCCGCCGAAGCCTTTAGGCCTGATGGCCTCTTGAACAAGCCCTGGATTGTTCCAATATTGGCAACACTCATATTCGGAATCGCTGTCTACTCTGTAAAATGGAATACAGGCATATAGGAGGCAGTCCTGAAGGAGGATGCCGCCATGTCTGTTCAGTCACAGCCGCTTTCCGAGCCGCTTTCATCATCGCCCCAGTGGCGTCAGGCCGTGCGCCTGCTGCGCGGACAGCGGACCGTCGATGGCGGCGGGGTCGAGTTGGTCCGGGTGATCGGCACCTCCGCCTTGTCGGCCATCGATCCGTTCCTGATGCTGGACGAATTCGGGTCCGACCGCCCACAGGCTTATATCGCCGGGTTCCCCGACCATCCCCATCGCGGTTTCGAAACCATCACCTACATGCTGGCCGGACGCATGCGCCATTGGGACAACAAGGGCCATAGCGGTCTGTTGGGCCCGGGCGATGTGCAATGGATGACCGCCGGGCGCGGCTTGGTTCATTCGGAAATGCCCGAACAGCAAGAAGGTCTGTTGCAGGGCTTCCAGTTCTGGCTCAACCTGCCTGCATCGGAAAAAATGTGCCCGCCTGCCTATCAGGACATTCCCGGCGGCACCCTGCCCCGTCTGTCGCTGAATGACGCGCACATTACCTTGATCGCCGGATCGTTGGGCGGACAAACGGGGCCGATCGCCTCGCCCGCCACCCGGCCCTTGATTGCCGACATCCGCTTTGCCCAGGCGGGCGACGCCGCGGTGCCGGTGCCGGAAACTCATAATGGTTTCGTCTATGTCTATGAAGGCAAGGTCGAAATCGGCGGGTCCGTGTTGGAACGCGGCGTTCTGGGCCTGCTGGGTCCAGGCGATACCCTGGGGCTGAAAGCCCAGGCGGGCAGCCGTCTGATCCTGGCGGCGGGCCAGCCGCTGAACGAACCCGTGGTGCGGCACGGACCGTTCGTCATGAACAGCCGCGAAGAAATTTTTCAAGCTTTCGAAGACTACAACGCCAATCGCTTCTAAGGAGATTTTTCCATGAGCACTTTGCTTGTCATCAACAGCTCGGCCATTGTCGAAGGGTCGGTGTCGCGTCAGCTGGTGGCCGAATATGTGACCGCCGCTCAAGCCGCCCAGCCGGGTCTGAAGGTTGTCACCCGCGATGTCGGCGTTGCCCCCCTGCCCCACCTGCTGCCGGAAACCGTCGGCGCGCTGCGCCGTGGCGAAGCCACCAATGACGCCGAACGCGCCGCCCGCGCCCTGTCGGAAGCCGCTATTGCCGAACTGCAGGCCGCCGACACCATCATCATCGGCGCGCCGATGTATAATTTCGGCATCACCTCGACCCTGAAGGCCTGGATCGACCATGTGCTGCGCGCCGGCGTCACCTTCCAGTACACCGCCAACGGCCCGGAAGGTCTGGTCAAGGGCAAGCGCATCATCATCGTCGAAACCCGCGGCGGTTTTTATAGCGAAGGCCCGGCCAAGGCCTATGACGCCCAGGAACCCCACCTGCGCGCTGCCCTGGGTCTGATGGGTCTGACCGACATCACCTTTGTCCGCGCTGAAAAGCTGGGCCTGGGCGAAGAGCCCCGCAACGAAGCGATCAAGGCCGCCAGCGCCGAAGTGCGCAAGCTGGCCGCCGCCTGATCTGACATCCAGTTCAGACGAAACGCCCCTGTCGGTTCCTCCGGCAGGGGCGTTTTTTGTTGATGGCCTTATACCGAACTGCCTTGAGTTTCACTCAACGCAATTTGGCATTAGACCTGGGGCCAACCTTCCACCACGATCTTGCCGCGCGCCGTCTGGCTTTCGATCTTGGCGTGAATCTTGGTCAGCACATCGGCGGAAATCGGCGCATGCCGTTCGGCCAAAGTGGTTTTCAGTCGGCCCTGGTCGATCAGCCCGGATACCTGGTTCAAAAGCTTGCCCTGTTCAGCCATATCGGCGGTTTCAAACATCGAACGGGTAAACATGAATTCCCAATGCACCGACACCGACTTGCGCTTGAAAGCCGAAACATCAAGGCCAGCCGGATCGTCGATCAGGGCAAAGCGGCCCTGGGGGGCGATCAGTTCGGCAATGGCGGGCAGATGATCGTCGCTGTTGGTGGTGGAAAACACAAAGGCCGGAGCCCCCACCCCTAACGCCGCCACCTGCGGGGCCAAAGGCTGGCGGTGATCGACGACGTGATGCGCCCCCATCTGGCGCGCCCAATCCTGGGTTTCCGGCCGTGACGCGGTGGCAATCACCGTCAGATCGGTCAAGGCACGGGCAATCTGAATGGCGATGGAACCAACTCCACCCGCTCCGCCGATGATCAGCAATACCCGCGCCGCACCCGGCACCGGGTTTTGCACCTGCAAGCGGTCGAACAGGGCTTCCCAGGCGGTGATGGCGGTCAACGGCACCGCCGAGGCTTCGGCCCAATCCAGGCTGACCGGCTTTTTGCCGACGATCCGTTCGTCCACCAGATGAAATTCGGCATTGGTGCCCGACCGCCCCAAAGCCCCGGCATAAAACACCGCATCACCCACGGCAAAATCGGTCACATCCGGCCCAACAGCGGCCACCACTCCGGCGGCATCCCACCCCAGCACTTTCCAGTCACCAGATGCCGGGGCAGCATTGCGATGCACCTTGGTATCGACAGGATTGACCGACACCGCCTTGACCTCGACCAACAGATCGCGGCCTTGCGGCGATGGCTTGGGCAGGTCGATATCTGTCAAAGGGGCGGAAGCGGCGGTTTGATAAGCGATGGCACGCATGGGAATGGCTCCGTGATTGTCATGCATGCAATCTGGTTTATATAATTGCCTATCGCAAGAACGCACAATTTTCGTACATAGTGTCAAAATGGATACTGTAAAACACGCCCCCCGCCATTCCCGCTTCGACTGCACCCCCGGTTGCGCGGTGGAAGCAACCTTGAGTCTGATCGACGGCAAATGGAAAGGGATCATCCTGTTTCATCTGCTGGACGGCACCATGCGCTTTGGCGAAATCCGCCGCCGCGTGATGAACGCAACACAGCGCACCTTGACCAATCAACTGCGCGAGATGGAAGCCGACGGCCTGCTGGATCGCACCGTCTATCCCCAGGTGCCGCCCAAGGTGGAATACAGCCTGACCCCGCTGGGCCGCTCGCTGGCCCCGGTATTGCTGGCGTTGAAGCAGTGGGGTGACGCCAATATGGCCCTGTTCCAAAGCAAAACCCCCGCCGATCAGGCGGGGGTCGAGCCGGAAAACACAACCGCGTAATACCGAAGCGGACCGATCAGGGCGGCGGCAGGCCGACATGCACGTCGTGCTGCACATAGACCGTTTCGTTCTGACCGTTGTGGGTGCCATGCACCACCGTATAGCTATCGGTGGTGCCATTGACGGTCAGATTGACCGCGTTGGCATCCTGATGCCACCCCCCCGCGCCAAAGAAGTTGACCGTATTGGCCGAACCGCCCACCACCACCAACGCATGACTGGCGGCAGTTGTCCCCAAGGCCGAGCTGACCAAGGAATTATTGACCGCACTGGCCGAGAACACCGACGCATCATTGAGATTAAGCGTTGATCCCTGGCTGGACGACAGATCGAAGACCGAGAAGTTTTCAACCGAATCGCTGCGATGCGCGCCGCTGGTGGTGCCTGCGGCCCCCACCACGCCGGAACCGGTCAGATCGATGGTGGAACCCGTGGCAAAATTGAACTTCAGCGTTGAAGCACCGCTGCCGCCGTCCAGATAGCTGAACGCGGTATCGCCCACCATCACGGTATTCTTGCCGTGACCGGCCAAAATGACATCGGCCCCGCCGCCACCCACCAGGGTCTGTTCGTTGCCGGTGCCAATCATCACATCGGCCCCGCTGCCATTGGTGCTGTTGAACACACCCGCACTGGATACCTCCGCCGTAGTCGCCTGCAGCGAGACCCCGGTGTTCGAGAAGATCGGATTGAGGGCTATCCCTTGGCCCGTATAACCATCCAAGCCATAAATCTTGTCGAAGACCCCGCTATTGCTGGTAGCCGTGATAATATTGATGCTTTCACCACTGCTTGGCCCCAAACTTGTGCTGTCAGATGTGAGCCTGACATCAAGTTCACCACCAGCGGTAAAGCTTCCCGACACCGTCAATTCATCGTGGTGCCAGCTGCTATCGACTTGGCTATCGATATAGATATGCGACCCGGCATTCATGGTCAGCGCTTCGGTCACCGTTTCGGTACCGTAGGAATTCACCCCACCGGGATCGAAACCCACGCTCAGATTGACGGTATGCGTTCCACCCGCCTGATCCTGGAGCAGGAACGTTTCCATGCCGTTCTGGCTGCTGCCGCTTGTGCCCTGATAAGTCCAGTCGCCCCCGTCGAAGCTCAAGGTGCCCAAGGCAGTAGCGGTAGGACTACCGATCAGTTGGCTACCGCTGCCAACCATGAACCCATGAAGACCCTGCTGGATGTCGGCAAAGGCGTTGATGGTGCCGTTCTGACCACTGGCAGCCAGAAGATATAAATTACTGTCGTTATAATATACTTCGGCCCCATCCATCAGCGTGACGGTACCGTCGGTCCCATTTGTATTGACCAAGGTGATGGAATGACCCGCTGTTTGCGCGTGGACAAAATCCGAACGGATACCGCCGACCTGGACGATATCCATACCGCCCAAGCTGCTATCAACGGTCAGGTTGGCCGAGTTAGACGTCCAAACCCAATTGAAACCGGTGCCCAGCTTAACAAACAGATGATTGGCGGTAGTGTCGATCCCGCTGTCTAAAACGAGTTTAACGTTGGCTTCATGATGATTCGCCGACAGATCGATGGTCAGGTTCCTGTCCGCCATCGCCGAAGCATACGTCCCTAGTTCCAACTGGCTGATGCCGGCGGTGTCTTCCACGGCAATCGTCTGGAACTTGGTCATGTGGACAAAGGCGTTGTCATCGGCAATTGGAACTTCCGGCCCAGCCTTCAGCACCAAAGTGTTGGTGCCAGTGCTGCCCGTCAGCGTGTCGTGGCTAAGATCGGAGCGATAGGCATAGACGCTCAGATTGGCGTCGGAACTGCCCGCCGCCAGATTGAGCGTCATATTCTGACCCGCGAACACAAACAACTCGCGATGGAAATCGCCACTCAGGTTCAGCACTTCGGTGGTATTCGAACCATAATTGATATTGGTCATCTGGGCGTCGTTGGCGTAGCTGCCCAGATTGACGGTGGCGCTACCCTGTGCGGTCAGGCCGTAAATCTTGCCATCGCTAATCGAATAGAAATGGTTCGAGAACAGATCGTCATCAACGGTGATGCCGGTGGTATCGGTCACGACGAACGTGGCACCGCCACCGCCGTTATTGCCGTTGGTGGTAACCCCTTGCAGTTCTGCCAACGTCCCCGTGATGATTGCGTTGGTGCCGGATTTGATCTGAATGACGCCAGGATTGTTCTGGTTGGTGACGATGCTGCCGATAATCGTATAGACGAAACCGCCCGCCGTCACCGTCCCGTTGGTCAGATCGATGACCGGACTGTCCATGGTGGAGACGTCCAGATAAGTGCCGCCATCGGCGCTATTGGCCAAAACCGACGGCAAACCCGTCAGGGTGCTGATGTTGTGATAGGTGACGGTATGACCATTATCGAGGGTAATGGTGCCGTTATAGAGGGAAGAGTTAGGACCACGCGGCGTTATTGACTGCTTGATATCAACAAAATGCAGCCCGTTCAGATCCAGGGTCGAAGTCCCCGTATCACCTTCGAAGTCCAGGTTGCTGGTTACACTGGTCCCCAGCTTGTAATAAGTGTTGCTCTGACCAGCGGCGAAACCGACCACGCCGCTGACATAATCGATCCCGCCAAATCCGCCCACGGTATTGTTGCTAAGATCAACCGTCACCGTCGGATGGCTAGACGAAGTACTGTCGCTGAGGTCCATCCAGGTGTTGGAACCGTCACCGATCAGGGTGCCGCTGTTCTTACCCAACGAAATCCGTTCGACGTTATGCAAGGTGTCGATGTAGGGCGAAGCCGAGGTGAAATCGTGCGCCGCCTGGCCTTGATTCAGGGTACCGCTCCAGGTGAAACCGTTGCTGAGCTGGTAGGAGAAAGTCTGGCTGGCCCCCAGATTGATGATCACCACCGACGAGGAGTCGCTGTAATCCATCAGATCGGCCGGTCGGCCGTTCGCTAAGCCACCTTCGCTGTCATAATAGTCGCTGCCGCGGCTGGACATGAAGGTCGCCCCGCCCTGACCGCTGATGATGGTATCGTTGTAAGC
>JASLCK010000400.1 GCA_030151865.1 Rhodospirillaceae bacterium
GCTGTTCGCTGCCCGGCGGCGGTGTGTTCAGCCGTCTGCAACCAGGACCATTATGAGCAAAGCTTTCACCAAGGAAACCGACGACGATTTCGACGACGAGCAGGAAGAGGGCGAAGCCCTTCCCGCCGGGACCAAGAACTATATCCGCCCCCAGGGGTTGGATAAGCTTCAGGCCGAATTGCGCGATCTGGTCCGTGTCGAACGCCCCAAGGTGGTCGAGGTGGTGTCTTGGGCTGCGGGCAATGGCGACCGGTCGGAAAACGGCGATTATCTCTATGGTAAGAAGCGCTTACGTGAGATCGACCGGCGCATCCGCTTTCTGACCAAGCGGATCGAAAAGGCCCATGTGGTGCGTCCCGCCGATCAGAAAAATCGCGAGCAGGTTTTTTTCGGGGCGACGGTTACCTATGTGAACAGCCGGGACGAAGAAAAAACCATCACCATCGTCGGTATCGATGAAGCCGATCTGGAAAACGGTCTGGTTAGTTGGATTTCTCCCATTGCCCGCGCGCTGTTGAAAGCGGCGGAAGGCGATGTGGTGGAAATGCGCACTCCGGCTGGCCGCGAAAAGATCGAAGTGGTGGAAATTCGTTATCCCGATGCCTGATGTTTTGACCAGATACCTTGCTGACTTGAAAAGAGCCCGATGACCATTACCCCGCAGGACGCCGCCGTCCGTTCCCTGTTCACCACTTCGCCGTCGTTCCGCCCGGCTCCCTTCCTGCCGATGACGCGGGCCGAGATGGATTTGCTGGGCTGGGACAGTTGCGACGTGGTGCTGGTCACCGGCGACGCCTATATCGATCATCCCAGCTTTGGCATGGCCATCATTGGCCGCCTGTTGGAAGCCCAGGGCCTGCGTGTCGGTATCTTGTCGCAACCGGCTTGGGACAGCGCCGAGCCGTTCAAGGCGCTGGGCAAGCCCAACCTGTTCTTTGGCGTGACCGCCGGGAATATGGATTCCATGGTCAACCGCTATACCTCGGACCGGCGCATCCGTTCCGATGACGCCTATACTCCCGATGGCGAGGCGGGTAAGCGCCCCGACCGTGCGGTTCTGGTCTATTCGCAACGCTGCCGTGAAGCGTTCAAGGATGTGCCGCTGGTGCTGGGCGGCATCGAAGCGTCACTGCGCCGCATTGCCCATTATGATTACTGGTCCGACAAGGTCCGCCGTTCGATCATTTTCGACGCCAAGGCCGATCTGCTGGTCTATGGCAACGCCGAGCGCGCCATCGTGGAAATCGCCCGCCGCTACCAGGGCGGACAGCGTGACTTCTCCGACCTGCGCGGGGTGGCGGTCATCCGTGATCGGGTGCCCGATGGCTGGGAAGTGCTGGACGCCAGCGATATCGACGGCGAGCAATCCCTGCGCCGCAGCGCCGCCCCCCAGGCAGTGCGCCTGCCGGCTTATGAACAGGTGCTGACCGATACGGCCCTGTACGCCCAGGCGTCGCGCGTCATGCACCAGGAAAGCAATCCCGGCAATGCCCGGCCCCTGGTGCAGCGTCACGGCGACAAGGAATTGTGGGTCAATCCGCCGCCGATCCCCCTGACCACGCCGGAGATGGATCAGGTCTATGACCTGTTTTACGCCCGCGCCCCCCATCCCACTTATGGCAAGGCGCGGATTCCGGCTTGGGAGATGATCCGCTTTTCCGTCAACATCATGCGCGGCTGTTTTGGCGGCTGCTCCTTCTGCTCGATCACCGAGCATGAGGGGCGCGTCATCCAAAGCCGTTCCGAGGGTTCGGTGCTGCGCGAGATCGAGGATATGCGCGATAAGGTCGAGGGCTTTACCGGCACCGTTTCCGACCTGGGCGGCCCGACGGCCAATATGTGGCGGCTGAACTGCAAGGACCCTAAGATCCAGACCATCTGTCGCCGTCTGTCCTGCGTGTTTCCTGATATCTGCGTCAATCTGGAAACCAACCACGATCCGTTGATCAAGCTGTACCGCAAGGCCCGCGCCTTGCCTGGCATCAAGCGGGTCAATATCGCGTCGGGCCTGCGCTATGATCTCGCGGTGAAAAGCCCGGCCTATATCAAGGAACTGGTCACCCACCATGTGGGCGGCTATCTGAAGATCGCCCCCGAACATACCGAACCGGGACCGCTGTCAAAGATGATGAAGCCGGGCATCGGCACCTTTGACCGTTTCAAGGAATTGTTCGAGCAGGCCGCGCGCGAGGCGGGGAAACAGCTTTACCTGATCCCTTACTTCATCGCCGCCCATCCAGGGACCGAAGACCGGGACATGGTCAATCTGGCACTGTGGCTGAAACGCAATAACTTCCGGCTCGATCAGGTGCAGACTTTCCTGCCGTCTCCGCTGTCCTTGTCTACCGCCATGTATCATACCGGCCTGAATCCGCTACGCCCCATCCGCCGCGTTGGATCGGAAACTGTGGAAACCGTCACGGGGTTGAAGCAGCGCCGTCTGCACAAGGCGTTCTTGCGTTACCACGACCCGGAAAACTGGCCGATCCTGCGTGAAGCCTTGAAGCGCCTGGGCCGCGCCAATCTGATCGGTACCGGCAAACAGCATCTGGTGCCGCCCGGTCCGCTGCCCGGCAAGCCCCAACCCATGGGACGTCGTGCTACAGCCCAGGATCGCGCCCGTGACCAGCGTGGCCCCCGTCGATGCGGGGGGGGGTAACAAAGGACGCTGACATCACATTATGACGGGCTGTTCCGACGGCTTTCGGAACAGCCCGTTGCCGATCCAGGCCAGTCGTGACTATTCGTTCTTAGGCACCCGGGCGAAGGTGAGGGATACCATTTTGTACATGCCAGACAACTGGAAGAACTGATCCAGACGTAACTGGGTCCGGTCGCCAACCATGGTCGGCAATTGCGGCTGGCACGAACGGATCAGGTAAAGA
This sequence comes from Rhodospirillaceae bacterium, assembly GCA_030151865.1. Taxonomy (GTDB): domain Bacteria; phylum Pseudomonadota; class Alphaproteobacteria; order Rhodospirillales; family Magnetospirillaceae; genus JASLCK01. The sequence continues at coordinate 2,886 of JASLCK010000400.1, forward strand.
TTGAGATTGTCCTCGCCGGGGGTTTGGACCGTGCCTTGTCGGGCAGACAAGACGCAATTCAAGGTTCCCTTGGCAGCATCTCCCTGAAAAGTCAGTCTGAACGGGCAGGCCCCCATGCGTCGCCCCGGCATGAATGGGTCGGCAACCTGCGGGCATTCCTGATCCCCCACGGTTTGCATAACCTGGACGATGGTGTTGCGCAGATCGACGTCCTGATCGGGCATCATCTCGCCGTTGTCGATCATCCGATTGTTGACAAATGCAGTATAGCGCAACGGAGCAAAACTGCTGTTGCGCAGGCGGAACGCGCCGGGAGAATAGCCGATCACTTGGGATACGGAACATCCCCCGCGGTTGGTCGCGCTGACTGCCCCGGAATAGTTCAGCTTACCGTCGGTGCTGGATAGTGTGATCTGGCATTGTCGGGTGTTGCCGACGCGGCAGGTGTTGTCGATCAATTTGTACGGCCCTGCAATCACACGGTTGTCATCGATCACAAGGTCGCCAAAGTTGGTTGTGCCGGAAAGAATTTGGCGTTCAACATTCATGATGATTTGCGGCATTTGCCCCGCTGGCTGCACCAAATCCAAATTCACGGCAAAATCACAGCGTTGCTTCACCGTCGCCTTGTATCCCTGCTCATTCGGTAACCCCAGCAACTGGTCGAGCAACGGGATCGTGGCAACCTTTGAGATGAATTTCAGGATATCGTTCAGATTGGCTGCCGCCTTGCGGTATTCCTCCCACCCGTCTTTGTCGAAGGCTTCTTCCTGCGAGACAACGTAGCTGGAGGAATTCTGGTTCCAGGTCAGGGTTACGGTATCGGATTCACTGCGTCCGCCGATTCTGACTTCGTCGCAACCACCATTTTGCTGGCAGATTGGCAGATTGAACCCCCAATCGTTGGCAAACCAGCCAAAGGGATCGACGGGAAATTTGCGAACTCCGGCCGACACCAC
>JASLCK010000018.1 GCA_030151865.1 Rhodospirillaceae bacterium
CGGGTCTGCCCATCGATGTGATTGCCCAGGAAGTCGTCAATCGCCGTAAGAAGCTTTTGGTGGCCGATATGGATTCCACCATGGTGGTCGGCGAAACGCTTGACGATCTGGCCGAGTACGCCGGTTTGAAAGCCCATATCGCCGCCATCACGGCGCGTGCCATGAACGGCGAGATCGATTTCAGGGACGCGCTGCGCGAACGGGTCGGTCTGCTGAAGGGGCTGTCGGCGGAATTCCTGGAACAGACCTATGCGTCGCTGCGCTTCATGCCGGGGGCCGAGCGATTGCTGGCGACCATGAAGGCGCATGGGGCCCATGCGGTGCTGGTGTCGGGGGGCTTTCGCTTCTTCACCAGTCGGGTGCGCGCCCATCTGGGCTTTGACCGCGATCTGGCCAACGAGATGGAAATCATCGATGGCAAGCTGACCGGCAAGGTCATCGATCCTATCTTGGACCGTCAGACCAAGCTGCAAACCCTGATCGGCGTCGCCGCCGAATTGTCGCTGCCGCTGTCGCAGACCATCGCCGTCGGCGACGGGGCCAACGATCTGGAAATGATCCGCGCCGCCGGTCTGGGGGTGGCTTATCACGCCAAGCCGGTGGTGGCGGCGGAAGCCCGCGCCCGCGTCGATCACGGTGATCTGACCGTTCTTTTGTACGCGCAAGGTTATAGCGACACCGATATGGTTGGGTAAGCAGGATCGACCTGCCAATAAAAAAGCCGCCCGGATCGCCGGGCGGCTTTTTCTTTAGGGAACGGTGTTCCGGCTAAAACCGGAACACCGTTGTCGGTTACTTCTTCGGAGCGTTGTCCTTGTTCGGAACACTGTCCTTGGCGGCGTCCAGACGCAGGGCGACCCAGCGCAGACCGGCGTCGCCTTGTACCAGCAGCAGCACGGTCTTGCGTCCGTCCTTACGGGCGGCGTCGATCTTGGCCTGGAACTCGACCGGGGTCTTGACCGGCTCGCGCGAGACTTCGGCGATGACATCCCCCTGACGGATGCCCTTTTCGGCGGCGGGGCCGTTGGGGTTCAGGTCGGTGACGATCACACCCTTGACGTCGGCGGGCAGGTCGAAGCGGTCGCGCAGCGCCTGGGTGATCGGCGACACCGACAGACCCAACACACCGACATTGACCTGACCGTTTTCCTGCTTCGGCGCGGGCTTTTCAGCGGCCTGGGGCTGCTGGTTGTCGTCGTCGTCGCTCAGTTCGCCAACGGTGGCCTTCAGGGCTACCTGCTTGCCGTCGCGCCACAGATCCACATCAACGCTCTTGTTGATGGCGGTTTCGGCGACGATGCGGGGCAGACGGCGCATTTCCGAAACGTCCTTGCCGTCAAAGCGGGTGATGACGTCGCCGGGCTTGATGCCGGCCTTGGCGGCGGGACCGCCGGGGCTGACCTGGGCCACCAAAGCGCCATGCTGATCCTTCAGGCCCAGATTTTCGGCCAGATCGTCGCTGACCGACTGGATGCGCACGCCCAGCCAGCCACGGCGGGTTTTGCCGTACTTTTGCAGATCGGTGATGATCGGCTTGGCCAGATTGGACGGGATCGAGAAGCCGATGCCGATCGACCCGCCCGACGGCGAGAAGATGGCGGTGTTGATGCCGATGACTTCGCCCTTCAGGTTCAGCAGCGGCCCACCCGAATTGCCCTTGTTGATGGCGGCATCCGTTTGCAGGAAGTCGTCATAGGGACCGGCATTGATGTCGCGCGCACGGGCCGAAACGATGCCCGCCGTGACCGATCCGCCCAGACCGAACGGGTTGCCGATGGCGATCACCCAGTCGCCGACGCGCATTTCGTCGGAATTGCCAAAGGTGATGAAGGGCAGCTTGGCCGGGGCGTTTTCCAGCTTCAGCAAAGCCAGATCGGCCTTGGTGTCCTTGCCGACGACCTTGGCCTTGAAGGCGCGTTCGTCATGCAAGATCACGGTGATTTCGTCGGCGTCGGCGATCACGTGGTTGTTGGTCACCACCAGACCGGCGGGGTCGATGATGAAGCCGGACCCCAGGGCGGTGGCCTTGCGCGGCGCGGCGTCGGGGTTGCGGCCCTGGCGTTCCATGAAGTCCTTGAAGAAGTCTTCGAACGGCGAGCCCGGCGGCACCTGGGGGATGTCGGGGGCGCGTTCGGGGTTCTTCAGAGTCTGGGTGGTCGAAATATTGACCACGGCAGGCAGCAAGCGGTCGGCCAGATCGGCAAAGCTGTCAGGGGCGGGGGCCGCCTTGGCCGACAGGGACATGGCCATAAGGGTCACCGCAACCAAACCGGCGATCAGCCAGTGAAGCGGCCAAAGGTTGGGCCGAACGGCCACGGCCTTGGCGCGGATGGGGGCGGAGTGTCTGCTGGTCACCGATATGCCTCCGTGAAGGGCGGGAACGGAATGGGTATTGATTTAGTTTTGACGTAAACAGTCGTCAAGCAAAGGACAATTAATCCCAATAATCCGGACTGTCAGGGCTTTTTATGTTTTTTTTAGGGCGGGACCGAAAAGAAAACAGCCCCGGTCCTGAGGGCCGGGGCTGTAACAGCGAGGTCAAAGACGCTGATTAGCGCCGCGGATCGGGGGCCTGCTTCAGGAATTTGAAGAAGTCGCCGTCGGGGCTGAGCAGCCAGGTGGTGTTGTTGCCGTCCATTGCCTGCTTATAGGCCTGCAAGGACCGATAAAAGGCGAAGAACTGCGGGTCTTGCGAGAACGCCTCGGCATAGGCCTTGTTGGCCGCAGCATCGCCCTGACCGCGCAGGGTTTGCGCCTGACGCTGGGCCTCGGCCAGGATGATGGTGCGTTCGCGGTCGGCACCGGCTTTGATCTGCTGAGACCGTTCGTAGCCCTGGGCGCGGGCTTCGGCGGCTTCGCGCTGGCGTTCCGATTCCATGCGCTTATAGATCGCCTGGCTGGTTTCCGGCGGCAGGTCGGCGCGGCGGATGCGCACGTCGGCCACATCGACTCCCAGGTCGCGGGCGGCTTCGCTCACTTGAACCTGAATGTCGTGCATGATGGCTTCACGCTCGCCCGACAGCACCGACGGCAACATGGCGTTACCCAAAACCCGGCGCGCTACGCTGTTGACGATTTCGCGCAGACGGGCGCGGGCGGCTTCCTCGGTGCGGACCGCTTGATAGAACAGCAGCGGATCGCGGATGCGGAAGCGGGTGTAGGTATCGACCACGATGCGCTTTTGGTCGGCCAGGATGACCTGTTCGGCGGGCGGATCGACGTCCAGCAGCCGGGCGTCATAGCGCGCCACATCTTCGATGAACGGTTTTTTGACGTGCAGCCCCGGCCCCTTGATGGGGTTTTCCGGGTCGGCCACCGCGCCAAAGCGCAGCACCAGGGCCTGTTCGCCCTGACTAACCACGTAAAACGAAGAAGACGCCACCAACAAAGCGAGCATACCGATGATGCCCACCAGTCCGAGATGAACCTGTTTCATTACTTGGTCCCTCCCTGGGTTTGTTGGTTCTTGCCCAATTCGGGCAGCGGCAGATAGGGCACGATGCCCTTGGCGGATGGATCGACGACGACCTTTTGGGCGTTCTTCAACACCTCTTCCATCGTCTCGATGTAAAGCCGCTTGGCTGTAATGTCGGGAGCCGTCTTATAAGCCTGATAGACTAGGCTGAAGCGCTTGGCGTCGCCCTGGGCCAGATCGGAGACTTGTTCCTTATAGGCTTCAGCTTCCTGATTGATGCGTTCGGCCTCGCCTCGGGCACGCGGGATGATGTCGTTGCGATAGGCTTCGGCCTCGTTGCGCAGACGTTCTTGGTCGGCCTTGGCGCGCTGGACATCGTTGAAGGCGTCGATGACCTGGGCGGGCGGATCGGCCTTCAGCAGCTGAACCTGGGTCACGGTGATGCCCGCGCCATAGGAATCCAGCAATTGCTGCATACGTTCGCGGGTGCGATCAACGATCGGCTGGCGGTTTTCGAACAACGGTGCGCGGATCGGCAGCTGGCCGATGATCTCGCGGATCGCCGATTCCGCCACCACGCGGACCGTGCCTTCGGGGTCGCGGATCTTGAACAGGAATTTTTCCGGGTCGTTGATCTGCCAGAACACCGAGAAATTGATATCGACGATGTTTTCGTCGCCGGTCAGCATCAGGCTGTCTTCGTCGGAGCCACGGCCCGAACGCAGGTCGGATCGGCTGATCCGACCTGTTTCGGCGGTGGGAGAGCGATAGCCGACTTCGATGCGGTTGATGCGGGTCACCGGCGGGGTCTGCACGGTTTCGATCGGGCTGGGCAGGTGGTAATTCAGGCCGGGCTGGGTCAATCCGGCGAATTTGCCAAAGCGCAGCACCACACCGACTTCGTCGGGGTTGACCTTGTAAAAGCCGGTCGCGCCCCACAGCACCAGACCCGCCATCAGCACCAGGACAGCGGCCCTGCCGCCGCCGAAGCCGCCTTCGGGCATCATGCGGTTGAAACGGTCACGTCCTTTGCGCAGCAGGTCGTCCAGGTCGGGAGGCGCGCCATTGCCGCCACCCCGGCCCCAGGGGCCGTTGCCGTCCCCCTTGCCGCCATTATTTCCGCCCCAGGGGCCATTCCCGCCCCCGCCTTGGTTCCACGGCATTGCCTTTTCCCTCCGATTCCTGGGGCAGTCTGTCGGTTGCCGCCAGTATTCCCGGTCCCGATTGCGCAATGATCTTTGCGAAGCGGGAATGAGCGCTTATATGACAGGCCTTGGTCCGGCGCAATCGAAGGGCGCATCGGACCACAGGTTCAAGGCATATCGGGCAACCGTTGGAGAAATCAAGAAATGGCCAAGGTGAACGAAAACGACGTCCTGGAAGCATTGCGTAAAATCCAGGACCCTGACCGAGGCCAGGATATCGTCACCCTGAAGATGATCGCGGGCATCAGCGTGCGCGACGGTCACGTGGCGTTCGCCATCGAAGTGGACCCTAAGCGCGGCCCCAGCCTGGAGCCTTTGCGCAAGGCCGCCGAACAGGCGGTGCATGTCCTGCCGGGCGTGCTGACGGTATCGGCGGTGCTGACGTCGGAAAAGCCGATGGCGCAATCCGGGGCTGGTGCTCAGGCGGGCGGGCATCACGGTCATGCCCATGGTAACGGCGGTGTGCAGACCGATCCGCAGTTGCTGCCCCAGGTCAAGGCCATCGTCGCGGTGTCGTCGGGCAAGGGCGGCGTCGGCAAGTCCACCACGGCGGTCAATCTGGCCCTGGCGTTCAAGAGCATGGGTCTGACCGTCGGCATGTTCGACGCCGATATCTTCGGCCCGTCCCAGCCGCGCATGCTGGGGGTTTCTGGCAGCAAGCCCCATTCCCCCGACGGCACCCGCATCGACCCCATCGAAGCTTACGGCATCAAGGTGATGTCGCTGGGCTTCCTGGTGCCGGAAGACAGCCCGGTGGTGTGGCGCGGCCCGATGGTCATGGGCGCGCTGGAACAGATGATGCGTGATGTCAATTGGGGTGCGCTGGATGTGCTGGTGGTCGATATGCCGCCTGGCACCGGCGACACCCAGTTGACCATGACCCAGCGGGTGCCGCTGACTGGCGCGGTGATCGTGTCCACCCCGCAGGATATCGCCCTGCTGGACGCCCGTAAGGGCCTGAATATGTTCCGCAAGGTCAATGTGCCGGTGCTGGGCATCATCGAGAACATGAGCATGTATGTCTGTCCTAATTGTGGACATGAAGCCCATATCTTCGGTCATGGCGGGGCGCGCGCCGAAGCTGCCAAGCTGTCGGCCGATTTCCTGGGGGAAATTCCGCTGGATATCGATATCCGCATTCTGTCCGACGAAGGCAAGCCCATCGTCGAAACCCATCCCGACGGCCCGCATGCCAAAGCTTACAAGGATATCGCCGCCAAGGTGTGGGACAAGGTGCAGACCCTGCAAGGAGCCCGCAAGGGTCCCAAGATCGTTTTCCAGTAAGCGCTGATCAAATAATTCGGCTGCTGCGGCTGTCTGGTGTGATGTTTTGAAGTTTCGGAGCTGAACAGGCATATGCCTGTTCAGCCCTGACTCTTGCGTATTGCTCTCTTCAGTTCGCGCTGGTCGATCCGGGAGACGTTCTGAATGCGGCTGTTCTCTTTCTATGGGCCGTCGTGAAGAACATCTTCAACGCGAACATAAAAATTTGAATGAATGTCCTCGGCTGAATTGTGTTCATTCTCGCCAAGAACGTACCGAACCGTTCCTCCGATGGCGGCTGCGATATTTTGCCAATACCAGTAGCTGGTATGAGGGTTTTCCCCGATCAAAATAGAGATTTTGGTCTCTGGCCGACAAAATATGATATTCGCGACCGCCGCTCCTGTCGGAGATACTACGGATTCTACTTGAGAAAATAATTGAACTTGTTGTGAGAAGTTTAATGTCTCAGGATCAATGGCAACATAGCCCTTTTTAGATAAAGCATCCTCAATCTCGACGCTATTGAGGAGTTTGCGGGTTTGTGAATTGCGGCGGAGATAAACTTTCTTTGGCCAATCTTTAATAGGCCATCCTGCACTTTCTTGATGGATTTTTTCTCTCAGAGTCATGAAAGCGTCTGGTGAAAAAAGCCCATGAGAGTGATTTTTTATTTTTAAATTTCTCCTCTCGAATGGGGCGTATCCGGTGACAGAAGTAACGTAAAGAACTCCAACATGAATGGATTTTTCTGCCGATAGAGTGATGATTTCCCTATCTGGGCCCGCAACCAAAGAAAGAGATTCCATTATATTGGGATGCAGCCCCTCATCAATGATAAGGGGGATGTGGTCGTGACCTTTAACGGCACAAAAAGTTGCTATGCGTGGCAAAATCTCTGTTAGCCAATGGGCATAGTTATGCGCACAGCTATCAAGAAATGATGCCGCAAATGGGACGTGCTTTTTTTCTTCGCCTTTGCAGCGTATGAAGATTTTTTTCTTCTTAAGATTTATGGAATGCCTATAAGACTTTTCCTCAAAGGTATCGTCTTTATCAAAATTATATAAATCATGGAATATGGCTATTCCATTGGATGTTACAATATTTGTTGCGCCATAAACTTCAGCAATATCTATTTTTGCTAAATAAATAGGTGGAAACCTATAGTATTCGTGTGGAGATAAGATGGACTTTATTTTATCAACTGGAGATGTATGTGGGCGCGGACTGTTGACGATCCGGGGCTCAAAGATTTTTGTATGTTTGCATTGTGTGATCTTGACGTAGTCGTGCAAGCGAATGAGGGGGGTCCAAGACGATTTTCTATAAAAAAAGGATGCGTAAGAATATATGGAAAATCTATAGGCGCGTCTTAATGCTTCGATCAGTGCTTTATTGGATCTTATTTTATTAATAATAAAATTGTCTTTTAAAAAAACAGAAAAAGACTTGGTTGTAGAATTTTTTTTAGCGCAATTTTCCGATGGTATTTCTTTTTCATTTTTTATCATTTTAAATATCACCATCTATTTCTTTGTGTCTATCTAGGCGATTTGTTGCCGCTGGTTGGCGGGCAAGATTTTTGTAGTCCGAAGCGGGATGGGCATATGTTCTTTTTAAAAAGGTTCTGGCCTGACCGCTTCAGCATAATGCCTCTCCCTTCATGAGGGGAGAGGCATTTGGTCAGATTTCTTTTAGGTGTCTGTTGTTGTCTATTTCAACAGTTTTTCTTCATGAGACGCGTATCCGGCATTGAGTCTCGGTGGCCTGTTGATGGCAGGGTTGCTTGCCGAATTGGCCGTGGACCTATCATTCAAGCCAGCCAATGCACGGCGGCGCGGGCGACTTCGGCGATGGCGGCGTCGCGGGCTTTGCCGTCGATGCCGGTCGCGCCGGTCAGATAGACGGCGATCAGGACCGGGGCGCGACCCTTGGGCCAGATCACCGCCACATCGTTGGCGGTACCGCCCCTGTTCCAGGTGCCGGTCTTGTCGCCCACCACCCAATCCTTAGGGAATCCGGCCCGCAGGCGGTTGCCACCCGTCTTGCAGTCCTTCAGCCAACCGATCAGGTTTTGCCGTGACGTTGCCGACAGGGCAGTGCCCAGTACCATCGAATGCATGCTGCCCAGCATGGCCGATGGTGTGGTGCTGTCGTTGGCGGCGCCAAAGGCGGCGTCGTTCAGTTCCAGTTCGCGGCGGTCCAGATGAGTGTCGCGGTCGCCCAGACGTTGGGTGAAGTCGTTGACTGCTTGCGGCCCGCCCAGCAGGTCGAGCAACTGATTGGCCGCGCCATTATCGCTTAAGGTCACGGCGGCTTCGCACAGTTCGGCCACCGTCATGCCGTCATTGCCCACATGCTTGCTGGTGGTCGGCGAATAGTCGGGCAGGGCGGCGGTATCGAAATAGATGCGGTGGTCCAACTGTTCCTCGCCCGCATCGACACGGGCCAGAACCGCGCCCGCCAGCAAAACCTTGAAGGTGCTGGCCATGGGAAACCGGGACTGAGCCCGATATCCAATTTGGGTCTTGGTCTGGGTATCCATCACCGCGACACCCAGCTTGCCACCCGTATGAGCTTCGATGGTCTTAAACGCGCTGACCAGATCAGGCTTGGCCTGGGCCTGCCAGCGATCAAGGGTCAAGCTGGCTCCAGCGGCGGCGGCCAAGGCGGTTCCCCGCAGAAAGGTGCGTCTGCTGATCATGGTCTGGTCCTTTGGGAATGAATGGCGTCTGTCCCCAGGGTGGCAAAGGGCGGTTGGCTTGACAAACGACCATCTTTGGGCAGAGCTATTAGAAAAATTTGGGTCAAACGGATATGAGCCTGAACACCATCCCACTTAACGCGCTACGCGCCTTCGAGGTGTCGGCCCGCCATCTCAGCTTTACCAAGGCCGGTTTGGAACTGCGGGTGACGCAAGCAGCGGTCAGCCATCAGGTCAAGAGTTTGGAAGACATGCTGGGGGTCAAACTGTTCCGCCGTCTGCCGCGCGGTCTGGCCCTGACCGACGAGGGATTGGCCTTGCTGCCGGTGCTGGCCGACAGTTTCGGGCGCATCCGCTCTACCCTGGATCGCTTCGAGGACGGCCATTACCGTGATGTGGTGACGGTGGGGGTGGTCGGTACCTTTGCCACCGGCTGGCTTCTGCCTCGGCTGGAATTGTTCCGCGCCGCCCATCCCCATATCGATCTGCGTTTGCTGACCAACAACAACCGCGTTGATCTGGCGGGCGAGGGGTTGGATTTCGCCATCCGCTTTGGCGATGGGTCATGGCATGGCACCAACGCCGACCCATTATTGGCCGCGCCGTTGTCTCCGGTTTGCCTGCCCGAGATTGCTGCCCGGCTGCATCACCCCGCCGACCTGATGGGGGAACGGCTGCTGCGGTCTTACCGTGCCGATGAATGGGATCGTTGGTTCCAGGCGGTCGATCTGGCGGCACCGGTGATCCGGGGAATGATGTTCGATTCCTCGGTCCTGATGGCCGACGCCGCCTTGCAAGGTGTCGGCGTGGCATTGCTGCCGGTGCGGATGTTTTCCCGCCTGATCGGATCAGGGCGTCTGGTGCGCCCGTTCGCGGCCGAGGTGGCGTTGGGGCGCTATTGGCTGTCGTGGCTGAAATCCAAGCCCCTCAGTTCAGGTATGCGGGCCTTTCGTGACTGGTTGCTGGGGCAGGCGGAGCTGAGCGCGCAGGCGCTCTTTCAGGATCAAGCCTGAGCGCGCAGGCGCTCTTTCAGGATTAGGCATGAGCGCGCAGGCGCTCTTTCAAGTCTTCTAGAACCAAAAGCCGCAGGGCGCTGGACAGATTACCGTCACGCGCCCCGTCCACATCGGCGATCAGGGCGTTAAGCGACAGACCGCGTCGGGCGGCAATGTCCTTCAACTCGTCCCAAAAGGCGACTTCCAGGGAAATGCTGGTGGAATGTCCCGCAATCTGGACCGAGTGCTTCTTGACCTGACTGTCCATCTTGAGCGCCCTGAAAAGAAAAAGTCCGTCATGCCCAGAGCCTGGCTCGGGCATGACGGACCGACGTTCACTTCACCTTCGGGGCCACCTTAGTGGCTGAGATTGGCGAAGAAATCGTTGCCCTTGTCATCGACGATGATGAAGGCGGGGAAATCTTCCACTTCGATCTTCCAGATGGCTTCCATGCCCAGTTCGGGATATTCGAGCACTTCCACCTTCTTGATGCAGTTCTGCGCCAGACCGGCCGCTGCGCCGCCGATTGAGCCCAGATAGAAGCCGCCATGCTTGTTGCAGGCGTCGGTGACGGACTTGGCGCGGTTGCCCTTGGCCACCATCACCATGCTGCCACCGGCGGCCTGGAACAGATTGACATAGCTGTCCATGCGGCCTGCCGTGGTCGGACCGAACGAGCCCGAGGCATAGCCTTCGGGGGTCTTGGCCGGACCGGCGTAATAAACCGGATGATCCTTGAAGTACTGGGGCAGGCCTTCGCCACGGTCCAGGCGTTCCTTCAGCTTGGCATGCGCGATGTCGCGGGCCACGATCATCGGACCCGACAACGAAACGCGGGTCTTGATCGGGTACTGCGACAGGGTCTTGCGGATTTCTTCCATCGGCTGGTTCAGGTCGATCTTCACGACCTCGCCCGCCAGCTTGGATTCATCGATTTCCGGCAGATATTTGGCGGGATCGGTTTCCAGGGTTTCCAGATAGATGCCGTCCTTGGTGATCTTGCCCTTCATCTGGCGGTCGGCCGAGCAGGACACGCCCAGGCCCACCGGGCAGGATGCGCCGTGACGCGGCAGACGGATGACGCGGACGTCATGGCAGAAATACTTGCCGCCGAACTGCGCGCCGATGCCCATGGAGCGGGTCAGTTCTAGTACCTTGGCTTCCATTTCCAGATCGCGGAAGGCATGGCCGAACTTGTCGCCCTTGGTCGGCAGGTTGTCGAGATACTTGGCCGAGGCCAGCTTGACCGTCTTCAGGTTCATCTCGGCCGAGGTGCCGCCGATGACGATGGCCAGGTGATAGGGCGGACAGGCCGAGGTCCCCAGAGTACGGATCTGCGTATCGAGGAACTTGATCAGGCTGTCCGGGTTCAACAGGGCCTTGGTCTGCTGGAACAGATAGGTCTTGTTGGCCGACCCGCCGCCCTTGGCCATGAACAGGAACTGATAGGCATCGCCTTCGGTGGCGTAGAGGTCGATCTGCGCGGGCAGATTGTTGCCGGTGTTGACCTCTTCGTACATATCGACGGGCGAGACCTGGGAATAACGCAGGTTCAGGCTTTCATAGGCGTTGGCGACGCCCTGGCTGAGAGCCGCCTGATCATCGGCACCGGTCCAGACCTGCTGGCCCTTCTTGCCCATGATGATGGCGGTGCCGGTGTCTTGGCACATGGGCAGCACGCCGCCCGCGGCGATGTTGGCGTTCTTCAAAAGATCAAGGGCGACGAACTTGTCGTTCTGCGACGCTTCCGGGTCGCTCAGGATCGACGACAACTGCTTCAGATGCGCCGGGCGCAACAGATGCGAGATTTGCCGGAACGCCTCCTTGGCGATCAGGGTCAAGGCTTCGGGGGCCACGGTCACGACGGTCTTGCCGTTGAAGGTGGCGGTGCCGACATGGTCGGACGAAATCTTGGTGTATTGGGTATCGTCGCCGGAAAGCGGGAAGATTTCGGCGTATTTGGAGGCGTCAGTCATGGGAACCCCGTCGGTTGAACGGTTGGGGGTTCCCGGCGCTTTAGGCGTCAAGAACCCCGACGGGGCCTAAAGAAGCTATTTTTTCCGAAATGCGTCAAGCGTGATCACCTGCGCACCCTGATCGGCGGCAGGCTTTTCGGCGTTTTCTTCGGCTTCGATCTTGTCGTCTTCGCCTTCGGCGATCTCGTCGCTTTCGTCAACGTCCAACTCGATGACCGGTTCGCTTTCCAAGGCGGCGTCCACCTGGAACTGTAAGCCGAACTGGGCCGACGGGTCGGCGAACGAACTGACGGCGGCAAACGGAATATGCAGACGTTCGTTGACGCGGTTGAAGGACAGCGTGACCTCGAACCAGTCGTCGGTAACTTCCAGGCCCCAATATTGGTGCTGAAGCACGATGGTCATTTCGTCCGGATAGCGCGCCCGCACATATTCGGGAATGTCCACGCCCTGAAAGCGGGTGCGGAAGGTGATGTAGAAATGGTGTTCGCCCGGCAAACCGTTTTCACACTGGCGCAAAGCATCGCGCAGAACGCCGCGCAGGGCGTCTTCCACCATTTTGTCGTATCGCAGGAAACTTTTCGCCATCAGGCCGGCAACCCTAACTTTAAGCCCCGAAGCGGGAAGAGAAGTGGGGGGAGTTCTGTTGCCCGGCTCCCCCCGGACCGCGCTTACCTAATTAGGCAGCGAGAGCAACGAAGTTATCGTTAGCACTTGTGTGTTTGACCCGATAACGGCGGTATCATGCCGGGAACAAGCCATACCTTTATCACGCACGTCGATCCTGTTTCGCCCCCCTGGTCCCAGGCCCTGAGGCCGAAGGAAAATGGTGGAGGCGCCGGGTACCGCCCCCGGGTCCGTAACGTCTATTCTGTATGGTGTTTAGCGCCATAGCCGGTAAACCGGCACCCCCAATATAGAGGGTCTGTTGCAATTGCGCTACCCCGCTTGCGCATCGCGTTGCAAACCCTGTCCGACCGGCCAGTTTTTGTGTAACGCCTTGTAACAGGAAGCGGCCCCGGTTACCGGACGTTTCCAAAACCGCCTCCTTCGGAAATGTCAGGGAAACAGCCCTTTTTTAAGGTGACGCTCACTTCCTGGCGAGACGCAAAGGGCGGCATCATGATTCTGGCTTTATTTTTTATTCTGCGCGGCGGCTTTGCCCGCAAGCGCGTCGCCTTAAAGTCTGTTGGGGCGCATAGCCGCCCGGTGGTATAGCTGCTGCGGTCTGGCCCAGAAGGATTGTCCCAGAAGGATTGCTGATGTCTGTCCTGTCGTCTTTGCGCCGCCATCCGGTGCGTTACGGTCTCTGTGTTGTAGCGATTTCCCTGGCAGGGGCGCTGACTTGGCGCATCAGCCACCCGGCAGCCGAAGCGGAAGGAAAAGGTCGTCCCGGTGGTCCGGGCGGCGGTCGCCCGGTTCCGGTGTCGCTGCAAAAGGTGACCCGTCAGGATATGCCGATCTATCTGGACGGTCTGGGCACGGTGCAGGCCTTCAACAATGTGACCATCAAAAGCCGGGTCGATGGCGAATTGCTGGACCTGGGCTTCCGCGAAGGCCAGGACGTCAAGACCGGTGATGTGCTGGCCCGCATCGATCCGCGCACCTATCAGGCGCAGTTGGATCAGGCCATCGCCGCCCGTGAAAAAGATCAGGCGCAGTTGGAAGAAGCGCGCCTGGACCTGCAACGCTATCAAAGCCTGGGCAATCGCGTTACCGGCCAGACGCTTGACACCCAGAAATCGACGGTGCGCCAGTTGGAGGCGACGGTGAAGGCCGATCTGGCCGCGGTGGAAAACGCTCGCGCCCAATTGTCTTATACCACCATCATCTCGCCCATCGATGGGCGGACCGGCATCCGCAACGTCGATAAGGGCAACATCATTCATGCCTCGGACAGTGCCGGGCTGGTCACGGTGACCCAGGTTCAGCCGATTTCCGTGCTGTTCACCCTGCCGCAGCAAACTTTGCGCGCCATCGCCGACAAGGGCGGTGCGGGGTTGTCGGTGCTGGCGGTGGAATCCGATAACGCCACCCTGGTCGATCAGGGCAAGCTGGAACTGATCGACAATCAAGTGGACAGCACCACCGGCACCATCCGGCTGAAGGCCACCATGCCCAACGCCCAGCGCCATCTGTGGCCGGGCGGGTTCGTCAATGTCCGCCTGTTGCTGGAAACCCGCAACGGGTTGGTGGTGCCGTCCCAGGTGGTGCAGCGCGGGCCGCAAGGGGCTTATGCCTTCGTCGTCAAGGACGACCAGACGGTTGAAATGCGTCCCGTCACCGTCGATCACGCGGAAGGCGGCAAGAGCCTGATCTCCAGCGGTCTGAATGACGGCGAGACGGTGGTCAGCGACGGCATGTCCAAGCTGCAGGCCGGGACCAAGATCAAGCCGATCGAGCCGCCTGCCGCCGCCCCGGCCAAGGATGCCAACGCTCCGTCTGCTGCTCCCGCTGGCGCTCCGGCTTCCACCGAAGGGGATGCACCCCAGGGCGGTAAGCACAAGAAGCACGGCGAAACCAAGGCCCAATAAGGCGGTCCCATGAATATCTCCGCGCCGTTCATCGCCCGTCCCATCGCCACCTGGCTGTTGGCCATCGCGGTCATTTTGATGGGCATGCTCGGCTATCGGTTGCTGCCGGTTTCAGCCTTGCCGCAGGTGGATTTTCCCACCATCCAGGTCAGCACCCAACTGCCGGGGGCCAGCGCCGACACCATGGCGTCGCTGGTTACCACCCCGCTGGAACGTCAGTTCGGTTTGATTGCCGGATTGAACACTATGACCTCGGTCAGTTCCGAGGGCACCAGTTCCATCACCTTGCAGTTTGGGCTGAGTAAGAACCTGGATACGGCGGCGGAAGACGTGTTGGCGGCCATCAATGCCGCCAAGGGCGTGCTGCCCACCAACCTGCCGTACCCGCCGACCTATTCCAAGGTCAATCCTGCCGATCCGCCCATCCTCACCCTGGCTTTGACCTCGGACAGTCTGCCGATCACCCGTGTCAATGATGTGGCCGATACCCTGCTGGCGCAAAAGCTGTCGCAGGTGTCGGGGGTGGGGCGCGTGCTGGTGGAAGGCGGGCAGCGTCCGGCGTTCCGCATTCGGCTGGACCCGGCGCGACTGGCGTCTTACGGCATCGCCATGGACGATGTGCGTACCGCTTTGTCCAAATCCAACGTTGCCTTGCCCAAGGGCAGTTTCGACGGCCCCACACAGTCCTTGACCGTGGGGGCCAATGATCAGATCACCGACGCCAATCAGTACAAATCCCTGATCATCGCCTGGCGCAATAATGCCCCGGTGCGCATTCAGGATGTGGGCGACGTGGCCGATGCTTTGGAAAATGTTCGGGTCGGCGGCTGGTTCGACAGCAAGCCCGCCGTCATCATGGATATCCAACGTCAGCCCGGCGCCAACATCGTCGAGACGGTAGACCGCATCAAGGCCATCTTGCCCAATCTGACCCAGGCCATTCCGGCGGGCGTGCAGATGAAGGTGCTGACCGACCGGACCGAAACCATCCGCGCCAGTGTCGCCGATGTGCAGTTCACCCTGGTGCTGACCATCGGGCTGGTCATTCTGGTAATCTTCCTGTTCCTGCGCTCGGGCCGGGCCACCGTCATTCCCGGTGTGGCGCTGCCTTTGTCGCTGATCGCCACGTTTGGCGTGATGGCGCTGTGCGGTTTCTCGTTGGACAATCTGTCCTTGATGGCGCTGACCATTTCGGCGGGCTTTGTCGTCGATGACGCCATCGTCATGATCGAAAACATCGTCCGCTATATCGAAGCGGGGGAAAAGCCGCTGACCGCCGCCTTCAAGGGGGCCAAGGAAATCGGCTTTACCATCATCTCGTTGACGGTGTCGCTGGTGGCGGTGTTCATCCCCTTGCTGTTCATGTCGGGCATTGTCGGGCGGCTGTTCCGCGAATTCGCCCTGACCCTGACGGTGGCGGTGGTGGCGTCGGCCGTGGTGTCTCTGACCCTGACGCCGATGATGTGCGGGCGCATGCTGAAGGCCACCGGGCAGGCCCATGATCATTCGGGCCGCTTCTTCCGTTGGCTGTTGCAGGTCTATGAAGTCACCTTGCGGGTGGTGTTGCGTCACCAGCCGCTGACCCTGCTGGTGGCGGTCGGCACCATGGTGTTGACGGTGTGGATGTACATTGTCATGCCCAAGGGCTTTCTGCCCCAGCAGGATACCGGCCTGATCATCGCCACCACCGACGCCCGCCAGGATATTTCCTTCCAGGCCATGTCCCGTCTTCAGGCCCAGGCCGCCGAGATCATCCGCGAAGACCCCGATGTTACCGGGGTGGCGTCGTTTATCGGGGCGGGGACCGTCAATCCCACCCTGAACAGTGGTCATATGACCATCGCCCTGAAGCCCCGCAAGCAGCGGGACGCCAGCGCTGCCCAGGTCATCACCCGGCTGTCCCATAAGCTGGGCGATATTCCCGGCCTGGATGTCTTCATGCAGGCGGGCCAGGATATCCAGATCGGCGCGCGCACCAGCCGCACCCAGTATCAGTACACCTTGATGGACGTGGACGCCGCAGAGCTGAACCGCTGGGCGCCCAAAGTGTTGGAAGCCTTTAAAAACCTGCCGATGCTGACCGACGTGG
>JASLCK010000065.1 GCA_030151865.1 Rhodospirillaceae bacterium
TGCGCGACATCACCGACCCGCTGGACGCGGTCGGCAACACCACCAAGGCCGTCACCAAGGGCTATGCCATCGGTTCGGCTGGTCTGGCGGCGCTGGTGCTGTTTGCCGCCTATACCCAGGATTTGCAGCATTATTTCCCGAAACTGAGCGTGACCTTCGCCCTGCAGGACCCCTTCGTGGTGATCGGTCTGTTCATCGGCGGGTTGCTGCCTTATCTGTTCGGGTCCATGGGCATGATGGCCGTTGGCCGCGCCGCCGGTGCGGTGGTGGTCGAAGTGCGCCGTCAGTTCAAGGAAATCGCCGGGATCATGGAAGGGACGGCCAAGCCTGATTATGGCCGCGCCGTCGATATGCTGACCCGTGCCGCCATCAAGGAAATGATTCTGCCGTCCTTGCTGCCGGTTCTGGCGCCGGTGGTTTTGTACTTCGTCATCGCCCTGGTGGGCGGTCAGGCGGCTGCGTTCTCGGCCCTGGGGGCGATGCTGCTGGGGACCATCGTTACCGGTCTGTTTGTGGCTTTGTCCATGACCTCGGGCGGCGGTGCCTGGGATAACGCCAAGAAGTACATTGAAGACGGCAATTTTGGCGGCAAGGGCTCGGACGCCCACAAGGCTGCCGTGACCGGCGACACCGTCGGCGATCCCTATAAGGATACCGCCGGTCCCGCCGTCAACCCGATGATCAAGATCATCAACATCGTGGCGATCCTGCTTTTGGCCATGTTGGCCGGCTAAGGAAAAAGCCCTAACAAAAAGCCCCGGAGAGAAATCTCCGGGGCTTTTCTTTTGTCTTGATGCGCCAAAGGGTTATTTGCCCTTGTCGCCACCCTTGTTGAACTTGCCGACGTTGCCGACCAACTGTTCCAGAATGCTCATATCGCGTCCGGCGGTCGGGGTTTCCCGACTTTCCATGCTAACGACCTTGCCATCCTTCAAGGTCAGGGTCTGCACATCCTTGACGACGCCGCGCTGATCGAAGCTGATGGCGACCACCTGACGTTCCAGCTCTTCAGGCTTATAGAACGCATAGGTCTGAACCTTGCTGCTGATATAATACCAGTTCTCGTCGCCGAAAGTTGACGTGCTGGACGGCGTGCCCAACAGGGCCTGAACGTCCGAGCGCGTGACCTTGCCCGCCTTGACCTCGGCCAGACGTTCAGGTGCTGGCACATTGCCGCGCACGTCGATGGTGGGAGTGCAGGCCGAGGCCAGGCCCAGGATCGAAGTTGCCAAAATAAGGCGTCGGAAAGTGGATCGCATCTTGCCCTAATGTCGTTTCTGCCGCATCTCAGTCGTCAGGATACATTGACGCATCCGCTCGCGGGCCGATAGTGTGCAAGACACTGCACTCCCCAGCGGCGGCTTGTCAACGCCCGGCCATCGGAACCAAAGCAATGTTGAAAAGATTGTTTGGACGACGTCCCTTTGAAGACGCCTCCCACGCGCTTTATACCACGATCATCGGCCAATCGCGCAGGCCGGAATTCTATCTTAATCTTGCCGTGGCCGACACGGTGGACGGGCGCTTCGATCTGGTGGCGCTGCATGTTTTCCTGGTGCTGCGTCGGCTGGGAAGCGACGGGCCTAAGGATTTGTCGCAGGCCCTGTTCGACCTGATGTTTGCCGACATGGATCAGAATCTGCGGGAAATGGGGGTGGCCGATACCGGCGTCGGGGTGCGCGTCAAAAAGATGGTCAGCGCCCTTTATGGCCGCATCGACGCTTATGATAAGGCTTTGGGCGACGCCCAGGCCATGGCGGCGGCCTTGGCGCGCAACCTCTATCGCGGCGAGCCGGTGGAGGAGGGGATCTTGAGCGCCATGAGCGCCTATGTCCTGGCCCAGGCTGAGCAACTGGCGGCGCAGCCCACCGCCGATATCGAGAAAGGGACGGTTCGCTTCGGCGATCCGCTGAAAGCATGATTGAATTGGAATTTTCCCGCCCGGTGATGGTCGATAAGCTGGGCCCCGCCGAGAAAGTCTTTGAAATCGAAGCCAAACCGGACGAGCGCAAAGCCCTGGCTGAACGCTTCGGCATTATCGAGGTGGGCAGTCTTAAGGCAGTGATCCGCCTTAAGCTGATTTCCGGCGGTCCGATGGTGCGTTTGCGCGGTCGTTTCGAAGCCGATGTGATCCAGACCTGCGTTGTTACGCTAGAGCCGGTTCCGGCTCATCTGGAAGAAGAATTCGAGCTGACCTATGGTCCCGAGGCCGAGCAGGACGAGGAAGAAATCGTCATCGACCTGGAAATTGTCGATCCGCCCGAACTGATTGAGGGTGGGGCTATTGACATTGGCGAGGCGGCGGCAGAACATCTGGCGCTGGCGTTGGACCCGTTCCCGCGGGCGCCTGGCGCTACCTTCGATTCCCCGGCGGAAGAGACTGAAGTGGAAGATTCCGCTCCGGTTGAGGACGCTGAAAAACCCAATCCTTTCGCGGCGTTGGCGGCTTTGAAAAAGAAATAACGATCCGGAACGAGCATTCGGCTTGCTCCGCGCGAAGATTTTCGTTAAGAAAGCTGCCTTTCCATTTTCGCCCCTGGCTTGTGAGTACATAAAATGGCTGTGCCGAAGAAGAAGACCTCGAAGTCCCGTCGCAACATGCGTCGTTCCCATCATGCCCTGGCCTCTGTCGGCCATGTGGAATGCCCGAACTGCGGCGAAGTGAAGCTGCCGCACCATGTTTGCGGTTCCTGCGGTCACTACGATGGCCGTGAAGTGGTTTCGGAAAACGAAGCCGCTGCATAACGTCGCTTCTGGTTCCTGCTGTTAAGGACTGTGGCATTGACCGCGCGCTTGACGATTTCGCTGGACGCCATGGGTGGCGATAAGGCCCCCGATGTGGTTCTCCAGGGCGTACAGATCGCACGCACGCGGTTGCCGCACGTGGATTTCCTGCTGTATGGCGATCAAGCCCAGCTGGATCCCCTGCTGGACCGCATGCCCGATTTGCGGGCCGTTTGCCAGGTGCGCCACACCGAGCATGCGGTGAGCGGTTGCGACAAGCCCTCGCAAGTTCTTCGGACCGGCCGCCAGTCATCGATGTGGCTGGCGGTCGATGCCGTTGCACGCGGCGAGGCTGCCTGTGTCGTATCGGCAGGCAACACCGGTGCCCTGATGGCGGTGTCGAAATTCGT
This sequence comes from Rhodospirillaceae bacterium, assembly GCA_030151865.1. Lineage (GTDB taxonomy): Bacteria > Pseudomonadota > Alphaproteobacteria > Rhodospirillales > Magnetospirillaceae > JASLCK01. The sequence continues at coordinate 3,135 of JASLCK010000065.1, forward strand.
CCTTCGCATGTTGCCGGGAATTTCCCGGCCCGCGATCGCCGGTTTCTTCCCCACCGAACGCGGCGAGAGCGTCATGCTCGACCTGGGTGCCAATGTTGATTGCGACACCAACAATCTGGTGGAATTCGCCCTGATGGGGGAAGTTTTCTCCCGCATCGTCTTAGGCGTCGAACGTCCGAGTGTTGGTATTTTGAATGTCGGCTCGGAAGAGCTGAAGGGCAATGACGCCGTGCGCGGCGCTGCCGCCATCCTGCGCGATGGCAAGTTGCCCCTGAATTTCTATGGTTTCGTCGAAGGCAACGACATTGCCGCCGGAACCGTGGATGTGGTGGTCAGCGATGGCTTTACCGGCAATATCGCGCTGAAAAGCGCCGAAGGTCTGGCCAAGCTTTACACCCGTTTCCTGCGCGATGCTTTTTCCAGTTCCTTGTGGGCTAAGCTGGGCTACCTGTTGGCCCGCACCGCCCTGGTCAAGGTCAAGCAGCGCACCGATCCCCGTCGTTATAACGGGGCCATGTTCCTGGGTCTGAACGGCATCGCCGTGAAGAGCCACGGCGGAACCGACGCTGTCGGCTTCGCCAACGCCATCGGCGTGGCCGTTGAACTGGTCACCCACGGGTTCAATGAGCGCATCAAGCGCGAGCTCGAACGGCTGAAAGCCGACGACCCACCACAGGCAGCAGCGATCTGATGACTTTCCGCTCTCGAATCGTCGGTGTGGGCTCCTATCTGCCCCAGCGTGTCGTCACCAACGAAGAAATGTCGAAGCTGGTGGATACCAGCGACGAATGGATCGTTGAACGGACTGGCATCCGCCAGCGCCATATCGCCGCCGAGGGCGAAAAGACTTCCGATCTGGCCCTGAACGCCGCACGGCGCGCCTTGGAAAATGCCGGTATCGACGCTGCCGATCTGGATTTGATCGTGCTGGCGACGGCCACCCCGGACAACACCTTCCCTTCGACCGCGACCCGCGTTCAGGCGGCCTTGGGCATGACTCGCGGCTGTGCCTTTGACGTACAGGCGGTCTGTTCGGGCTTTATCTACGCCCTGTCGGTGGCCGACAACTTCATCAAGGCCGGTCAGGCCAAGACCGCCCTGGTGATCGGGGCCGAGACGTTCTCGCGCATTCTTGACTGGAATGACCGTTCCACCTGCGTTTTGTTCGGCGACGGCGCCGGCGCGGTGGTGCTGCGGGCTGAAGAAGGCAAGGGCGACAACAGCGATTGTGGCATCCTGTCCACCCATCTGCATTCCGATGGTCGTCACTACGAGCTGTTGCATGTGGATGGCGGGCCGTCCAGCACCCAGACCGTTGGACATCTGCGTATGGAAGGCCGCGAGGTTTTCCGTCATGCCGTGACCAATCTGGCCCAGGTGGTGCAGGAAGCTTTGTCCGCCAATGACTTTACCGCCGCCGACCTGAACTGGCTTGTGCCCCATCAGGCCAACCGGCGTATCCTTGACGGCACCGCCCGCAAGCTGGGATTGTCAGCCGACCGGGTCATAATGACCGTGGAACGACATGCCAATACTTCGGCGGCATCGGTGCCGCTGGCCCTATGCGAAGCCGTCAATGATGGCCGCATCAAGACCGGCGATCTGGTCCTGCTGGAAGCCATGGGCGGCGGATTCACTTGGGGTGCGGCGCTGGTCCGCATGTAGGAATTTGGTCTGTTTCGGGCGTTTCTGTCCCGAAACGGCCCTGTTCACTGTCTTGGTTGGTGATTAAAGGTTTCACCGCCGCTTAAGACATTGTTCCATCCCTTTGATATTGACGGATTTCCGCCAAGAGGATACCGTCATGCCCGTGACCTGACGGGGATGACCGGCATGGCTGAAAATACCATTACCCGCGCGCAGTTGAGTGAGGCCGTCTATCAAGAGGTCGGACTGTCGCGCAATGAATCCGCTGACCTTTTGGAATTGGTCTTGAACGAGATCTCCACGGCCTTGGCCAAGGGGGATTCCGTCAAGATTTCTTCGTTCGGCAGCTTTTCCGTCCGCTCCAAGGGGCAGCGGGTCGGGCGCAATCCCAAAACCGGCGAGGAAGTTCCTATTCTTCCGCGCAAGGTGCTGGTGTTCCGCCCCTCTCAGCTCCTCAAGAACCGGATCAACGACGGTCTTGAAGACGCCGAGGGTGCTGATCAATCGTGATTGAGGCCGAGCAGACGGATCTAGCGGCCCCGCGCCGCCCGGTTAAGTCCGAGGCGGCGTTCCGAACCATCAGCGAGGTTTCGGAAGACCTGGACGTGCCTCAGCACGTCCTGCGTTTTTGGGAAAGCAAGTTTCCGCAGATCAAGCCGCTCAAGCGCGGCGGCGGTCGGCGTTATTACCGGCCCGAGGATGTGCAGCTTCTGCGGCGCATTCGTGATTTGCTGTACAAAGACGGATACACCATCCGCGGCGTGCAGAAGCTGCTGCGCGACCAGGGCAAGGGCGGGGTCGAGGCAACGAAAGCCGATGCCGCGCCCGCCGTTGCGCCCACTCAGCTTGAATCGCCCATCCTGACGCAACAGCCGGTGCCGCCGCCACAGGATGCGCTTGGCGCTGAGGCGGCCTGGACCAGCGCGCCGTCGTCGTCGGCCAAATCGTCGTCGGCCAACCTGTTCGCCCAGGCGCAGGCGGCAATCAGCGCCGCCGCCCAGCAACCGTCGGCTTCCCCATCTGTATCCCAAACCGAACCGCCCGCCGCCCCCCAGGCAGCAGGGCAGGGATATCCCGCTTATGGGCGGCCTGTGGCCAGGGCGGCGGATCATGCCGCAGCCGAACCGATTTATCAGGCGGCACCGCTTGGGCCATCCCCGGCTGGCAGCGATGCCACCGTTTTGGCATCGCTGCGGGCTTCCCATCAGCGCGCCGAACTGGTCTCCGTTCTGGCCGAACTCGAGGAATTGCGCGAGGTTTTGGCGCTCGCCCGGTCCTCGAACCAGGGATATGAAAAAAAATAAAAGAGAGTGTTGCCAAGCAGGAAAGAGGTGGTTATATTCCGCCTCCTCTCACGGGGGCACACCTTGTGAGACAAACGGTCGGGGCGTAGCGCAGCCCGGTAGCGCATCAGTCTGGGGGACTGGGGGTCGCTGGTTCGAATCCAGTCGCCCCGACCATCATCAAAGGCCTGAAGGGAAACCTTCAGGCCTTTGTCCGTTTGAGCATTGCAAATTTCTCAGACCGCCCATGTCCGATATGGCAAATATCTTCATGGGATTAGAACGCATCGGGCATTGTTTCGATGTCCCAACCTAGGTAGGGTGGCTCCAAAATGTCCAACGACTAATAATGGAGCGTCCCCTATGACCGCCTATCAGCCGCCGCTGCGCGACATGAATTTTGCCCTGCGCGATCTTGCCGACCTTGACGGCATTGCGGCCCTGCCTGGTTTTGAAGAATGCTCGGCTGATCTGGTCGGCAGCGTCCTGGAAGAAGCCGGCCGCGTCGCCCGTGAAGTTCTGGCCCCGCTCAACCTGCCGGGCGACCGTCAGGGTGCCAAGCTGGAAAACGGTGTCGTTCGCACCGCCGATGGCTGGGATGGCGCTTATAAGACCCTGGTGGAAGGGTCGTGGGTCGGTCTGCCGTTCCCGGCGGAATTCGGCGGCATGGGCCTGCCCGGCGCGGTCAACGCGGCCGTCAGCGAAATGTGGCAGGCTTCCAACATGGCCTTTGCCCTGTGCCCGATGCTGACCCAGGGTTCGATCCACGCCATCTTGGAATGCGCCAACGACGAACAGAAGGCCATCTATCTGCCCAAGCTGATCAGCGGCGAATGGGCGGGCACCATGAACCTGACCGAATCCTCGGCCGGTTCGGACCTGGGTGCGATCCGCACCAAGGCGGTCAAAACCGGCGACCATTACCTGATTTCCGGTCAGAAGATTTTCATCACCTATGGCGACCATGAACTGACCGATAACGTCATTCATCTGGTGCTGGCCCGCACCCCCGACGCTCCCGCCGGGGTCAAGGGGATTTCGCTGTTCATCGTGCCGAAGTTCCTGATCAACGAAGACGGCAGCCTGGGCAAGCGCAACGATGCTTATTGCGTGTCGCTGGAACATAAGATGGGCATCCATGCCAGCCCGACCGCCGTTATGTCGTTCGGCGATCATGGCGGGGCCATCGGCTATCTGGTCGGCGAGGAAAATCGCGGTCTGGAATATATGTTCGTGATGATGAACCACGCCCGCCTGAATGTCGGCATTCAGGGGCTGGCCATCGCCGAACGCGCCTATCAGCAGGCCCTGAACTATGCCCGCGAACGCGTGCAGGGCAAGGCGGTCGGCATGAAGGAAAAGACCACCATCGTCGATCACCCCGACGTGCGCCGTATGCTGATGACCATCAAGGCCCATGTGGAAGCCATGCGCGCCCTGGCCTATGTGGAAGCGGCGGCACTGGACCGTGCCCATGCGGAACCCGACGAAGCTGCCCGCAAGCAGGCTTTCCTTTATGCCGAATTCCTGAACCCCATCGTCAAGGGCTGGTCCACCGAAATCGGCGTGGAAATGGCCTCGCTGGGTGTGCAGGTGCATGGCGGCATGGGCTATATCGAGGAAACCGGCGCCTGCCAGCATCTGCGCGACGCCCGGATCACCCCGATTTATGAAGGCACCACCGCCATTCAGGCCAATGATCTGGTCAACCGCAAGATCATGCGCGACAAGGGTGAAACCGCCCGCGCCGTCCTGGAGCAGGTCGCCAAGCTGGCCGAGGAACTGGCGGGCAGCCACAACGCCGCCCTGACCTCGATCGGCTCGTCCCTGGGGGATGGGGCTGAAGATGCCCTGCTGGCCCTGGATTGGGTGCTGAACGCTGCAGCCCAGGATCCGCGTCTGCCGGCGGCCGCTTCGGTTCCGCTGCTGTTCCTGTTTGGCACCGTGTTGGGCGGCTATCAGATGGCCCGCGCCGCCAAGATCGCCAGCCAGCGCCTGGAAGCGGGCGAGGGCGACGCTGCTTTCTATGACGCCAAGGTCAAGACCGCCTGGTTCTATGCCGAGCAGGTTCTGCCCAAGGCGCAGAGCTACCTGAACTCCATCACCCGTGGTTCGGCCACGGTGATGGCCCTGACCCCCGATCAGTTGTAAGACGGGGGCGGTTGCCATGACGGTCCAGGAAGGCGCTCGGTGCGACGTGTTCGAAGCGATGGCGTCGCGCCGTTCGGTGCGCGCCTTCCGGCCCGATCCAGTGGATCGGGCGGTGGTGGAGCGGCTTTTGGCCCTGGCCAGCCGCGCCCCCAGCGGGACGAACATTCAGCCCTGGACGGTTTGGGTGGTGCAGGGCAAGGCTCTGCACGACCTGACCGCCAAGATCACCGCCGCTTATGAGACAGAAGAACCGGGGCACGAGGAAGAATATCCTTATTACCCCAGCCAATGGGTTGACCCCTACCTGTCGCGGCGGCGCAAGCTGGGCAAGGATTTGTACGCCCTGCTGAATATCGGCAAGGGCGATCAGGCGGCGATGAAACGCCAGACCGGACGTAATTACGTCTTTTTTGGCGCGCCGGTCGGGCTGTTCATCACCATTGAAAAGTCGATGAACGTCGGTAGCTGGTTCGATCTGGGAACATTCCTGCAATCGATCCTGCTCGGCGCTCGGGGCTTTGGTCTGCATAGCTGCCCGCAGCAGTCTTTTTCCAAGTACCACAAGATCATTCATGCCGAACTGGGCATCCCGGAGACCCAGACCATCGCCTGTGGCGTGGCCTTAGGCTACGAGGATACCAGCGCGCCCGAGAACGCCTTGCGTTCCGAGCGCGAGCCGGTGGAAAGCTTCGCTAAATTCTTGTGGGACTGAAAAGTCCTTTTCTATCAAAGGGGCAGGGCAGGGTTTTAACCTGCCCTGTGACCTTTTGAGCAAGCCCCGAACACGGCTGTTTCAAGCCGTTTGGGCGTCATCCTCGCTGATCTGGCGCAGGAAATTTTCCACCAACGCCCGCAAGCCCGCCGCCTGATCGGTCAGGTGTTGGGAGGAGGAGAGAACCTCGGTCGCCGTTTCCTCGCTGGAATTGGCGGCTTCGGCGACGGCGTGAATATTGCCGGTCACATCCGCCGTGCCGTTGGCGGCCATCTGCACGTTGCGGGCGATGTCTTGGGTCGAGGCCCCCTGTTGTTCAACCGCGGCAGAAATAATACCGGTGATCTGATTGATATTGCTGATGGTTTCACCAATTCGGCCAATGGCGGCTACCGCATTATCGGTGCGTTCCTGAATGCCGTTGATGTGGGATGATATTTCCTCGGTCGCTTTGCCGGTCTGATTGGCCAGGGTTTTGACCTCGCCCGCCACCACGGCAAAACCCTTTCCAGATTCCCCGGCCCGTGCCGCCTCGATGGTGGCGTTCAGGGCCAGAAGGTTGGTCTGGCTGGCGATGCTGGTGATCAGATTGACAACCTCACCTATTCTCTGACTGGCATCGGACAGGGCGTTGATCTGATTGCTGATTTCTTGGGATTCGCGGACTGCGGTGCTGGCGATGCGGCTTGATTGCTCGACATGCTGGGCGATGTCTTTGATTGATGCCGCCAATTGTTCGGTCGCTGCGGCCACGGTTTGCACATTTTCCGATGCTTGGGCCGCCGCGCCGGAGACCGTGGCGGAACGCTGATTGGCGTCCTGAGCGGTCGCCCGCATGGCCTGGGCCGTGCCATGCATACGGCTGGCCGCTTGGGTGACAAGGCCGAGGGTTTGTGTCACCTCGGCCTGGAAATCAGCCGTATGCTGTTCAAGGATCAGGCGGCGGCGTTCCTTGGCGGCAAGGTCGATGCGGTGCGCAGCTTCCAATTCATCGGCGCGCAGCTTGTTGGCGCGAAAGACCTCGAGGGCGCGGGCCATGTCGCCCACCTCGTCCTGTTGGTTTTGCCCGTCCACCACCACCTGAGTATCGCCCTGGGAGAGCTGGCGCATGGCCTGGGACATCCGCTTCAGGGGGCGTGATACGCCGTGAATGATGACCTGGCTGGACAGGATCCAGCACAGCACAAAAGCCACGGCCACCGCGAGCCGGGTCAGGGTGATGGTGTTGTCAACCATGGCATTGGCCGCCAGAGAAGCCTTGTCAAGATCATCATCCAACCCCTTGGATATAATAGAAAGTTTATCCTGAGCAGCAACCAGGGCAGGGGTTACTTTGCCGCGCATGATGTCGTTGGCTTTGTCGTTGTTGTTCAGGGCCAAGGCCAGAACCAAACGACTGTCGGCCATGGCCTGATCATAGAGTTTTACGGCTTCGGCAATATGCGGGCGGGCGGATGGGGCTTCCGTCGCCGCCTGATCCGACAATTTGCGGAAATCCAAAGCCACCGCCTGCAACTGGGCGCTGACTTTCGCCATCTCGGTTTCATCGGTTTCGGCCACATATTGATAGAGCAGGCGGGTGGTGTTGACGACCCGCTGATTGGC